>JAUHWJ010000165.1 GCA_030424705.1 Alphaproteobacteria bacterium
GAGCGGGCGGTTCCGGTCATAGGTCAGGTAGTTGGTGATATCGACCAGCGCCGAGATCGGGCGGAGGCCGATGGCGCGGAGCCGCCGCTGCATCCAGTCCGGCGAGGGGCCGTTCTTCACGCCGCGAATGAGCCGCCCGCAGAAGACGGGGGCGAGCGGCAGGGCGTCCGCGTCGATGGTCACGGCGAGCGGACACGGGAAGACGCCCGGCACCGCCGCGACCGGTTTTTCGATCAGCCGCCCGAGACCACGCGCCGCGAGATCGCGCGCGATTCCGGCGACGCCGAGCGCATCGGGCCGGTTCGGGGTGATCTTGATCTCGATGACGGGGTCGTTGAGCCCCGCCCAGTCGATATAGCGGGCGCCGAGCGGCGCGTCCGCCGGCAGGTCGATGATTCCGTCATGGTCCTCCGAGAGCATCAGCTCCCGCTCGGAGCAGAGCATCCCGTTCGATTCGACGCCGCGGATCACGCCCTTCTTCAGGTCGACGCCGGTGCCCGGCACGTGGGTTCCCGGCGCGGCGAAGACGCCGACGAGGCCGGTGCGCGCATTGGGCGCGCCGCAGACGACCTGCACCTCGACCGAGGGGCCGGAGGGCCCCTCCGGCTTCGTCTCGACACGGCAGAGGCGCAGCCGGTCCGCATCCGGGTGCGGCTTGGCTTCGATCACGCGGGCGATGGTGAAGGCGCCGAGGGCGCGGGCGGGATCCTCCACCCCGTCCACCTCCAGCCCGAGATCGGTGAGCGCCGCGACGATCTCGTCAAGCGGCGCCTCGGTCTCCAGATGGTCCTTCAGCCAGTTGAGCGTGAATTTCATGGGCCCCGTCCGTCCTTCTCATCGGCGCGTCCCTTAGCCGAGATCGGAGGGGGAGGCAAAGCCCCGGAAGGACAGCGCGGGGCGCGCCATTGCGCGCCGCCCGCCCGCTTGCCATAAGCCCGCCATGCTGCGCCCGATGACCTACGCCGAAATCCGCGAAGCCTTCCGCCGGTTCGCGGCCGCGGAGGCGGAGCCGAAGGGCGAGCTCCACCATCTCAACGCCTACACGCTCCTCGTCGCCGTCGCGCTTTCGGCGCAGGCGACGGACAAGGGCGTGAACAAGGCCACGGGGCCGCTCTTCGCCATCGCCGACACGCCGGAGAAGATGCTGGCGCTGGGGGAGGAGCGGCTGATCGACTTCATCAAGACCATCGGGCTCTTCCGCAACAAGGCGAAGAACGTGATGAAGCTCTCCCGCATCCTCGTGGACGAATACGCCGGCGAGGTGCCTTCGAGCCGGGAGGCGCTGCAATCGCTCCCCGGCGTAGGGCGGAAGACGGCGAATGTCGTCCTCAACATGTGGTGGGGCCTGCCGGCGCAGGCGGTGGACACGCATATCTTCCGCCTCGGCAACCGCGCCGGCCTCGCGCCGGGCCGCGACGTCGTCGCCGTCGAGCGCGCGATCGAGGATCGCGTGCCCGCCGAATACCAGCGCCATGCGCATCACTGGATGATCTTGCACGGCCGCTACATCTGCACGGCGCGAAAGCCCCGCTGCGCGGATTGCCTGATTTCCGACCTTTGCCAGTTCGAGGAGAAGACGACGTGAAAACCTATGACGTGGTGGGCGTCGGCAACGCGCTCGTGGACGTGCTCAGCCATTGCGAGGACGCGTTCCTTGCCGAGACCGGGATCGAGAAGGGCATCATGCAGCTGATCGACGCCGGCCGCGCGGTGGAGCTTTATGGCGCGATGGGCCCGGCGCAGGAAATCTCCGGCGGCTCCGCGGCGAACACAATCGCCGGGCTCGCCATGCTCGGCGCCCGCACCGCCTATGTCGGCAAGGTGAAGGACGACCAGCTCGGCGCGATCTTCGCGCATGACCTGCGGGCGATGGGCGCCGTCTATGAAACGCCGCTCGCGCCGAAATCGCTCGCGGAGCACGAGACGGGCCGCTGCATGGTGCTGGTGACGCCGGACGGCGAGCGCTCGATGTCGACCTATCTCGGCGTCTCCGAAAGCCTCGGGCCGGACGATGTAGACCCGGAAATGTGCGCCGGCGCCGCCTGGCTTTATCTCGAGGGCTACCGCTTCGACGGCGCGGCCTCCGTCGCAGCCTTCGACAAGGCGATCCGCGCGACGAAGGGCGCGGGCGGGCGCGTCTCCATCACGCTCTCGGACCCGTTCTGCGTGAACCGGCATAGGGAGGCGTTCCGCAAGCTTATCGCGGATCATACCGACCTTCTCTTCGCCAACGAGCACGAGCTGATGGCGCTCTACGAGACCGACGATCTCGAAATTGCGATGGCGCGCGTCTCCGGCGACGTGGAGATCGCGGCGGTGACGGTCGGCGCCCGCGGCGCCCATGTCGTCACGCCCTCGGGCCGCTCCCATGTGCCGACCGCGGCGACGAAGGTGGTGGACGCGACCGGGGCGGGGGACCTCTTCGCCGCCGGCTTCCTCGCCGGGCTCGCGCAGGGGCGGGACCTCGCCCATTGCGCCTCGATGGGCTGCGTCGCGGCGGGCGAGGTTATCAGCCATGTCGGCGCGCGGCCCGAGGCCGATCTCGGGACGCTGATGAAGGAGCGGGGCCTTTGGGCCCGGTGATCCGGGATATCGGGGCGGAGGACCTGCCTTGGGTCCACGCGCTGAACCGGGCGCACGAGCTTGAGCTTTCGCCGATGAGCGAAGCGGAGATGGCGGCGCATCTGGCGCGGGCGGACTATGCCCGCGTGGCGGAGGATGGCGCCTTCCTTCTCGCCTTCGGGGAAGCGGGGGACTATTCCAGCCCGAACTTCCTCTGGCACAAGGCGCGGTTCGACCGTTTCCTCTATGTGGACCGGGTGGCGACGGCGGCGACGCATCGCCGCCGCGGCCTCGCCGCCGCGCTCTATCGCGACCTCATCGCCTTCGCCGCCGCGCGCGGCGTTCCGCTCATCGCGGCGGAGATCAACAGCGACCCGCCGAACCCCGAGAGCGACGCCTTCCATTCCCGCTTCGGCTTCGAGACGGTGGGCGAGGCCTTTCTCGAAGGCCGCGGCAAGACGGTGCGCTACATCGCGCTGAGACTCTGACCTCAGAGCTCCGCGAGCTTGCCCGCCAGAATCTCGTCCCTGAGCGCGAAGCGCTTCACCTTGCCGGAGCCCGTGAGCGGAAAGCCGGTCGCTACGCGCCAGACGGAAGGCGTCTTCTGCGGCGAGAGGCGGGCGCGGCAATGGGCGCGGAGCGTCTCCACGTCCACGGCCGGCCCCGGCGCGAAGCGGATCGCGGCGGCGACGATCTCCCCCCATTTCTCATCGGGGAGGCCGACGACCGCGACCTCGGCGACGGCGGGATGTTCGAGCAGCGCGTTCTCGATCTCCACGGGGAAAAGGTTCTCCCCGCCGCGGATGATCATCTCCTTCACCCGGCCGGTGACGCGGACATAGCCGCGCGCATCCATCGCGCCGAGATCGCCGGTATGGAGCCATCCCTCCGCGTCGATCGTCTTCGCCGTCGCCGCCTCGTCGCCGTCATAGCCGAGCATGCGGCAATAGCCGTGGATGCAGATCTCCCCCTGCTCGTCGATGGCGGCGACCGAATTGTCCTCCATCCGGCGGATCGAGATGGCGGTCTGCGGGAGCGGCTGGCCGACGCTGGAGGTCACGTCCTCCAGACTGTCTTCCGGCCAGTGCTGGGTGACGACGGGGGATGTCTCCGTCTGGCCATAGACCGTCATCACCCCGCAGCCGAACCCGGCCTTCGCACGGCGCACGAGTTCGGGCGCGACCATCGAGCCGCCGGAGACGATCATGCGGAGGGAGGAGACGTCCCTCGGGCGCTGCGCCTGCGCCTCCAGCATGGCGAAGATCATGGTCGGCACGCCGCCCAGAAGCTCGATCCGGTCCGCCTCCACCCGGTCGAGGATCGCGTTCGGATCGAAGGCGCGGAACATCACGATCCGTCCGAAGGTCTGCAACGCGCCGAGCGCGGTCATCCCGCAGCCTGCGGTGTGGAACATCGGCATGAAGCAGGACCATGCCGCCCCCTCCCGCACCCCGGCGCGCCCGGCGTAGAACCGGGCGTTGGTGACGAGGCCGCGATGGTGGAGACGGGCGCCTTTCGGAAAGCCGGTGGTGCCGGAGGTGAACTGGAGCTGCGCCTCGTCCTCCGGCCTCGCCTCGTGGAAGCCCGGCGCGCGAGGGCCGCTTGCGTGGAGCGCGGCCTCGTCCTCCATGTCCGTGATCTCGCGGAGCGCGGGAAGGCCGGAAGCCGCCTCCGCCCCGATCCGGGCCATCGGGTTGCCACGGAACTCCGCGACGAGGAAGAGCGCGGCGGCGCCAGATTTCTCCAGCACATAGCGCAATTCGGGCGCCTGATAGGAGGGATTGGCGGTGACGAGGGTGATCCCCGCCAGCGCGCAGGCGTATTCCACCAGCAGCCATTCCGGCGAGTTCGGGGACCAGACGACGATCCGCTCCCCCGGCGCGAAGCGGGTGGAAAGCGCGAGCGCGAGACGCTCCGCGTCCGACAACAACGCGCCATAGCTCCAGCTCCGGCGCGGCCCGCCGTCCATCCCGATCTCCAGCAGCGCGGGCGCGTCGGGCCTCTCGGCGGCGGCGGCGCGGAGGAGGGCGCTGACGGTGGCGTCGAGCACGTCCATGTCGCCTTGCGCAGGGCAATGCGCTTCCTTCAGGTCGAGCGGATACATGCGGGCCTCCCTGTATCGGGCCGTCTCCGCGGCCCCCGGGCGAACATGGCGGCGCGCGGCGGCATGGGCAAGATCAGACGAGGCGGGCGGCGGGTTCGGTCAGCGCCGGGCCGTCGGCCTTGGCGCGGTTCACCTCCGGGCCGACCTCGTGGAAAGCCCAGAAGTCTTCTGCCGGCGGGCGCATGAGCAGCGCCGCGCCCTTTCCCGCCTCGCCGAGCCAGAGCGCCCGGTCCTCCGGCGGGATGACGAGCGGCAGGCGGTGATGGATCGCTGAAAGCGCCTCGTTTGCCGCGGTCGTGACGATGGCGACGGTAGAGAGGCGGAGCCCTTCCGGCCCCGCCCACTCTCGCCATATGCCGGCGAAGGCGACATGGTCGGTCGCTGCCGGGTGGAGCCAGAACGGCGTCTTCGCCTTCCCCTCCGTCCGCCATTCGTAGAAGCCCGAGGCGGGGATCAGGCACCGCGTCTCCCGCGCCGCCTCCGCGAAGGCGGGTTTTTCCGCGATGGTCTCCGACCGGGCGTTGATGAGCAGCGGCCCGTCATTCGGCGCCTTGTACCAGCGCGGGATGAAGCCCCAGCGCATCCGCGCCATCCGCCGGGCGCCATCCTCGGAGACGACCGCCTCCACTTCCTGCGTGGGGCAGATGTTCCAGCGCGGCCCGCGCGCCATGAGCGACGGATCCGGTGCGGCGTCGAAGAGCCGGGCGACTGCGTCATGCGGGAGGGTGAGGGCGAAGCGTCCGCACATGGGGGGAGGCTAGCGGAGCGGTTTGCGAAGAGAAAGGGCGCGCTTTGCCGGCGCGCCCTCTTGTCAGGCCTGTCGGTTCACTTCGGCAGCATGAGCTCCTGCCCGACTGCGAGGACGGCGCCCTCGGAAAGCCCGTTCGCCTCCATGATCTTCGTATAGAGGGTCGGGTCG
>JAUHWJ010000166.1 GCA_030424705.1 Alphaproteobacteria bacterium
CGCGCCGTTCGGACGCGACGAGGAACTCGGCAAGGCGCCGGACGCTGGCGCGGCTTTCGGCCGACAGGCCCGAATGATTGGTCAGGCGGAACCCCGGATCGCCCGGCGGGAAGCCCGCGAATTGCGCCGCCCAAGCGTTCATCGCGCCCGCCGAGGCTTCGAGGGTCTCCGCCGATCCGCCGGCGGCTCGCGTCGCCGCAAGGCCGACTGCCTCGGCGGTCAGATTCGTCGAATATCGCATCATGTCCGTCAGGATGTCCGCGAGGGGGCGGCTTTCGACGCGGGCGATCACGTCGGCGACGGCGGGGGCGGCGCCGGGCTCCGGGGGCGGCAGCCTGAGCCCGGCCTCATCCGCCTGCCGGGCGAAGACCTCCCCGGCGTAGTCTGCCGGGCGGCGGACTGGGAGCCATCGCCCGCCGTCCCGGGTGAGCGCCGTCGCCGCCACATGCCACGTTTCCGGCGCGCCTCCGAGATAGGCGAAGGCTCCGGGCCCCGAGACGACGTCATGCGCCTCCACCCGAACCGTGTCAGTCACGGGGCTTAGCGTTTCCGCCCTCGCCTCGACCGAGATCGAGGGGGCTCCGTTCCGCCGCCGCCATTCCACGAAGACGCGGTTGTAGTTCAGGTTCAGGCCGCCGACGGACGGGTTGTAGGCGGCCGTCTCCGGTTGCGTAGGGTCGATCCGCTCAATCGCGGGAAGGAGCCCTGCATCGACCAGGAACCGGCCGGATACGGAGCCGAGCCCGGCCTCCCTTGCCCGAAAGGCGAGGAGGTCCAGCGCCTCGCTGTCGGTCTCCGGGTCTCCGCCGCCCTGGAGAACGAGATCGCCCGAGAGCGCGCCGCCCTCGAGCGTCCCGCTGGCGACGAGACGCGTCTCGAACCTGTGATCCGGGCCGAGCGAATCCAGCGCATAGACGGCGGTCGGCGCCTTGGCCACGGAGGCGAGCGGGAGCGGCAGGTCCGCCTCGCCCCCTTCGAGAGGCGCCCCCGTCTCGAGGTCGACGACGATGAAGGCGATGGTTCCGGACAGCCCTGCTTCCGCCACCAGCGTCAGCGCATCGGGCGCCCGCGCCTCGGGGCGCGGCGTCGGGAGGGGGGAGGCGTCCGGCGCTGTCGCCTCCGCGCTCCAGCCCGCCAGTAGGCATGGGAGCAGGAACAGCGCGCGAAGCCGGATCATGGCCAATCCCCCCGCGCGCGGATTGCGGTAGATGAGGCCGGCGAGGTTGCGCCCGTGACGAGCGCCCAAGCCGGCGCGCGGGCATGGGAGAGACGCGCCGCCTCCGCTCCCTTCAGCCGGTATCGGCGGAAGGCGCGCGCGGCCGGGGCCAGGCGCGCCTTCGCCGCGGCGCCCGGCCGGGCTATCACGCCCACGGGCACGGTCTCCATGATCCAGCGCCAATCTTCCCAGAGATGGAAGGTCATAAGATTGTCCGCCCCCATGAGCCAGGTGAAGCGCACCCCCGGATGAAGACGGCGAAGCGCAGCGAGCGTATCGGCAGTATAGCGCGTTCCGAGCTCGGCCTCCACGCCCGTCGCCTCGATCCGGTCGTCTCCGATCAGCGCCTGGCAGGCGGCGAGCCGGCGAGCCATTGGGGCCGGCCCCCGCGCCTTCAGCGGGTTTCCGGGGGAGACGAGCCACCAGACTCGGTTGAACCGGAACCGGCGCAGCGCCTGACGCGTGATGTGGAGATGCCCCTCGTGAGGCGGATCGAAAGAGCCGCCGAGAAGCCCGATGCGATAGCCGGGCGGAGCTTCCGGCCCGCTATTCATCGGCGCCTCATAGAGTGGTCATTGGCGCGCTCCCGCCCGGTCTTTCGACCGCATCTCGGCGAAGGGGGGCGACAAAGTCAACGTCGCGACGGGACGAACAAAAAGCCCGGGCCTTCCGGCCCGGGCGAGTGAGGGCGGCGCGCCACGCCGCCCCGGGGATCCTGTGAGAGATCAGCCGATCTGCGAGCCCTTGCCGAATTCGGGATAGGCCTCCATGCCCAGTTCGGTCATGTCGAGGCCGTTGACCTCGTCCTCCGGGCTGACGCGGATGCCCATCGTCGCCTTGAGGATCAACCATACCGCCGAGGACACCGCGAAGACGAAGACGCCGACCGTGACGATGGAGATCAGCTGTACGCTTAGCGACGCGTCGCCGTTGGTGAACACCACCGCGATGGTGCCCCAGATGCCGGCGAAGAGGTGGACCGGGATGGCGCCGACAACGTCGTCGATCTTCATCTTGTCGAGGAAGGGCACCGCGAAGACCACGATCGCACCGCCGACCGCGCCGATAAGGAGCGCCGCCCCGAGAGAGGGAGTCAGCGGCTCGGCGGTGATGGAGACGAGGCCGGCCAGCGCCCCGTTCAGCACCATCGTGAGATCGACCTTCTTGTAGAGAACCTGGGTCAGGATCAGCGCCGCGATGGAGCCGCCCGCCGCAGCGATGTTGGTGTTGCCGAAGATGCGGCTGATGTCCGCCACGTTGCCCGCCGAGTTCATGTAGAGTTGCGAGCCGCCGTTGAAGCCGAACCAGCCGAGCCAGAGGATGAATGTCCCGAGCGTCGCGAGCGTGAGGTTGGAGCCCGGCATCGGCGTGACGCGGCCGTCCTTGTACTTGCCGAGACGCGCCCCGAGGATCAGCGCGCCGGCGAGCGCCGCCCAGCCGCCCACGGAATGGACGACGGTGGAGCCTGCGAAGTCGAGAAAGCCCATCTCGTTCAGCCAGCCGCCGCCCCACTTCCAGGAGGCCTGGATCGGGTAGATGAGCCCCGTCAGGACAGCGGTGAAGATTAGGAACGGCCAGAGTTTGATCCGCTCAGCGAGGGCGCCGGAAACGATCGAGGCTGTCGCGGCGCAGAACATCAGCTGGAAGAAGAAGTCCGAGCCGACGGAGGCGTAGGACAAGTCCGGCTCCGTATCGGCGAGGCCGACCGGATCGAGCGACGTCAGGCTGAAGGCGCCGAGGTAGTTGGTGATCGTCCAACCGTCGCCCGGATACATCAGGTTGTAGCCGACGAGGTAATAGAGAACAGCCGCGAAGCCGAAGAGCGCCATGTTCTTCGTCAGCTGCATTGTAACGTTCTTGGAACGCACGAGGCCCGCCTCGAGCATGGCGAAGCCGCAGGCCATGAACATCACGAGGAAGCCCATGACGAGGAACATGAACGTGTTGAAAATGTAGCCGATCTCGCCAGCGATAGGCGGATTGGGCTCCTGCGCCAGCGCCGGGGTGGCGAGCGCCGCGATGCTCAGCGCCGCGGCGGCGGCGGCGCGCGTGAACGTGTTGTTCATCCTGGATTTTTCCCCTGTCAGAATTGAGCGCGTCACAGCGCGTCCTCGCCCTGCTCGCCCGTCCGGACGCGCACGGCCTGTTCGATGTCCCATACGAAGATCTTGCCGTCGCCGATCTTGCCGGTGCGCGCCGTCTTCGCGATCGTCTCGACGATCTTCTCCGCCTCGCCGTCCGGGCAGGCGATCTCGAGCCGGATCTTCGGAACGAAGTTCACGACATACTCAGCGCCGCGATAGATTTCGGTGTGGCCGCTCTGCCGGCCGTATCCCTTCACCTCGGAGACCATGAGGCCTTGAACGCCGATCGCGGTCAGGGCTTCGCGCACTTCTTCGAGCTTGAAGGGTTTCAGAACTGCTGTGACGAGCTTCATCTTGTCCCTCTTTCGCGCGCGCTGCTGGCGGGCGCGCTTCCGACGGGATAGATGCAAAGCTTGTGCCAATTTGCCGAAAAACTGCCGAGACGGGATATAGTATAATTTTTTCATAGGCTTGACTGGAGGGCGCTTTCGTGGGCGGCGTCGCTCCGGTCAAGCAGTCAGATTTTCCGCCTATTCAGGCGGCGAGATTCTTCGTCTGCCTATTTCTTATGCATAAATAGGAAATCGCGAAACCAGCGGGCGGCCCAGTCGCCGTCATGCGGCCCTTCCGGCCCGGCGAGCCCCTCGAGCGCCCGATCCGCGACCGCGGGCGGGAAGGACGCGCCGCGGCGGAGCGCAATGAGTTCCCGCGCGAAGGCTGTGGTGAATTCTGGATGCGGCTGGATCGAGATCGCCCAGGGCCGCTCCGGGTCGCCATAGGCGAGCATCGCGTTCTCGCAGAACGGCGAGGCTGCGAGCCGCGTCGCCTCTGGCGGCGTCGCGACGACCTGATCCTGATGCACCGCGGGGAGGGAGAGCCGCTCCGGCGTGTCCGCCATCCATCCGGGCCGCGCGACGGTCTTGTATTCGTGGAGCCCGAGGCCCCAGCCCTTCTCCGACTTCACGGCCCGCCCGCCGAGCGCCTCCGCCATGATCTGGTGGCCGAAACAGACGCCGATCATCGGAACGCGGGCGGCGGCGGCGTCCCGTATGAAAGCCTTGAGCGGCGGGATGAAGGCGTGATCCTCATATACGCCGTGTTTCGAGCCCGAGATGATCCAGCCGTCCGCCGCCCCCGGTCCGTCGGGAAACTCGCCTTCGACGACGCGCCAGCCTTCCACGGTGAAGGGCTCGCCCGACTGCGCGAGGAGTGTGGCGAAGAACCGGTCATACTGGCCCCAATCCTGAGCCAGCTCGTCCGCCGTCAATCCGGCGATCAGCACCCCGATCCGCATACATTCCTCCCGCTTTGCGCAACTCCTCTATCCGCGCGGCGCATCGCCGAAAAGAGGGTCAGATCCGGACGACCCGCATCCCCTCTGCGCGAGCGCTTTCTTCCGCCAGTTCGTCCCGCAGCCACGCCAGGAGGGCGGCGTAGTCTGGCCGCCGCTCCATCCCGGCGGGGCAGACGAAGTTGAAATGCGCGCCGGTGTCGATGGCGAGGTCGAAGGGCGCGACGAGGCGGCCGGAGCGGAGGTCCCCGCTCGCGAGGGAGAGCCGCCCGAGCGCGACGCCGCCGCCGCCGGCCGCCGCTTCCAGCGTCTGGTCCGCATTCGGAAAGCGCACGCCGCGCGACCAGTCCATCTCCACGCCGGCGGCTTGCAGCCAGTCCCCCCAGTCAGGCGGGTTCTGCATCAGGGAGAAGCTGCCGTCATGGATCAGCGGCGTATCGGCAAGGTCGGCCGGGCTCTTCAGCCGTTCGGCGAGTCCGGGCGCGCAGACGGGCGTGAGCAGTTCGTGCACCAGCGTTTCCACATAGCAGCCCGGCTCCTCGTCCTGTCGGGTGAAGCGGATTGCGGCGTCCACCTCGTCACGCGCGAAATCCATCTTTTTCAGAGAGGCGACGAGCCGGAGTTCGATGTCGGGCCGACGCTCCACGAAGCGATAGATGCGCGGCGCGAGCCATTTCGCGGTGAAGGCCGGGCCCGCCGTCAGAACGAGACCCCGTCCCTCGCGCAGCCGGTTCACGTTTCGCACCGCGGCCTTTAGCGCATTGAATCCGTCGGAGACCCCTGGCGCGAGCAGACGCCCCGCCTCCGTCAGTTCCACGGCGCGATTCAGGCGGCGGAACAGCGGGACGCCGAGATCCGTTTCGAGGCTCTTGATCTGGTAGGAGAGCGCAGCGGGCGTGACATAGAGTTCCTCCGCCGCCTTGGCGAAGGAGAGATGCCGTGCTGCGGCCTCAAAGGCTCGGAGCGCGGTGAGGGGCGGCATGCGATCAGAC
>JAUHWJ010000167.1 GCA_030424705.1 Alphaproteobacteria bacterium
AATGAGCGAGGAGCACAAGGAGAGCGCGGCGGCGGCGGGGGTCGACCGCAAGATGCTCGAAAGCCTCGTCTGCCCGGTGACGCAGAAACCGCTCGACTATGACCGCGAGGCGGGCGAACTCATCTCCCGCGCCGCCGGCCTCGCCTTCCCGATCCGGGACGGGATCCCGATCATGCTGGTGGACGAGGCGCGCGAGATCGACTGACGGCGCCATATCTGGCGCCAATCGTCGCCCGTGCCGCCAGATCGGCCTTCGCGCTTGACGCGCCGCCCCGCCCGCCCTACCGACGAAAGGCTGGGAGAGGAAGGGCCGCCGGGTGATCTTCACCAAGCTGAGGCTGCACGGGTTTAAGAGCTTCGTCGATCCGACGGAACTCATCATCGCGCCCGGCCTCACTGGCATCGTCGGCCCGAACGGCTGCGGCAAGTCCAACCTTCTCGAAGCCCTGCGCTGGGTGATGGGAGAGAGCTCCGCCAAGTCGATGCGCGGCGCCGGGATGGAGGACGTGATCTTCGCCGGCGCCGCCTCCCGCCCCGCGCGGCATTTCGCGGAGGTCGCGCTCAGCATCGACAATTCCGCCCGCACCGCCCCCGCCGCCTTCAACCGGCACGAGACGCTGGACGTGATCCGCCGCATCACGCGGGACGCCGGCAGCGCCTTCAAGGCGAACGGGGACGATGTGCGCGCCCGCGACGTGCGGATGCTTTTCGCGGACGCCGCCACCGGCTCGCAATCTCCAGCCCTCGTGCGGCAGGGGCGGATCGCGGAGCTCATCAACGCCAAGCCCTCCGCGCGGCGGGCGATCCTGGAGGATGCGGCGGGGATCGGCGGGCTCTGGCAGCGGCGGCATGAGGCGGAGCTGAAGCTCTCGGGCGCGGAGACGAACCTCGCCCGGGTGGCGGACGTGATCGAGGGGCTCGACCAAAGGCTCGCCGCGCTTGCCCGCCAGGCGCGGCAGGCCGCCCGCTATCGCGAGATCGCCGAGGCGCTGCGGCGCGCGGAGGCGATGGCGCTCTGGCTTCGCTGGCGCGAGGCGGAAGCGGCGCGGGAAGCGGCGGCGACCGCGCTCGCAGAGGCGCTCACGGCCACCGGGGCGGCGGAGCGCGCCGCCCTCGCCGCAGGGCGCGCGCGCGAGGCGGCGGAGGCCGCGCTGCCCCCGCTTCGGGAGGAGGAGATAGTCGCCGCCGCCGTGCTCCAGCGCCTCGCCGTGGAGCGGGACCGGTTGAAGGAGCGGGAGGCGGAGGCGGAGGCCGCGCTCCAGGCCCTCGCCGCCCGCGCAGCGCAGATCGCCCGGGATGCGGAGCGCGAGGCGCAGCTCCGCGCCGACGCCGGGGGGGTGATCGAGAAACTGGAGGCCGAGGAGGAGGCGCTGATCGCCGCCCGCGCCGGCCATGACGAGGCCGCAAAGGCGGCGGACGAGGCGGCGCGCGCCGCCTCTGCCCGGCTGGAGGTCGCGGAGGTCGAGACCGACCGCCTGAACGCCGAGGCGGCGCGCCTCGCCGCGGCGTCGCAGGCCGCGGCGCGTCGGCTGAAGGAGGTCGAGGCCGCAGCGGCGCGGGCGGCCAAGGGCGCGGCGGAGCTCGCTGCGGCCGCCGCCGAGGCATCCCGGCGGCTGGAGGCGGAGGAGGCGCGCCGCACAGCCGCAACCGGAGTCGCGGCGGATGCGGCGAAAAAAGCCGAGGCGGCGGAGGCCGCGCTGATCGCCGCGGAGGTGGCGCGGGGCGAGGCGCAAGGCGAGGAGGCGGAGCGCCGCGCCGCCGCCTCCGCCGCTTCGGGCGAGCTCTCCGCGCTCCGCGCCGAGGTCGCCTCGCTCGAATCGCTGCTGGCGCGGGACAAGGGCGCGGCGGAGGCGGTGCTGGACCGGATTTCCGTTGCACCCGGCTATGAGGGCGCGCTCGGCACCGCGCTGGACGAAGACCTGAAGGCGCCTCTCGCGCGCCAGGGTTCCGGCTGGGCCGCGCTTCCGCCCTATGGCGAGGCGACGGAGCCGCCGCCGGGCGCGGAGCCGCTAGCCCCCCATGTCGCCGCGCCGGACGCCCTCGCGCGCCGGCTCGCGCGGATCGCCGTAGCCCCGGCGGAGGCGGGGGATGCGATGCAGGCCGCTCTCGCGCCCGGCTGGCGGCTCGTGAGCCGGGAGGGAGACCTCTGGCGGTGGGACGGGTTCCGGCAAAGGGCGGCGGATGCGCCTTCCGCGGCTGCGGAGCGGCTGCGCCGGAAGAACCGGCTCGTGGAGATGCGCGCCGCGCTCGCCAAGGCGGAGACGGAGGCGGAAAGCGCCGCGGCGGCGCATCGGGCGGCGAAGGCGCGGCTGGAGGCGGCGGCGGCGGCCGACCAGACGGCGCGCGCGGCCCGCCGCGCCGCCGACGCCGCCGCGGCGGAGGCGGCGCGGGCCGCCGCGAAGGCGGAAGCCGATCTCGACATGGCCGCTTCCCGGCGCGAGGCCGGCGAGGCCGCCGCCGCCCGGCGCGCCGAGGAGGCGCGGGAAGCCGAGGCGCTCCGGGCCGAGGCCGCCGCCGCCGCCGCCGCGATCGCCGATCCGGAGGACGCGTGGCGCGCGGCGGAGGCGGCGAAGCTCACCCTCGCCGCCGCGCGGGCGGAGATGCTTTCGGCCCGCGGCGCGGCGGACGATCTCCGCCGCGCCGGCCGGGCGCGGGAGGAGCGGCTCGCGGCCGCGAGCCAGGAGCGCGCCTCCTGGCGCGCGCGGGCTGAGACGGCGGCGCGTCGTGCGGCGGAACTTGCCGAACGGCTGGACGAGACGGAGGCGGAGCGCCGCGCCGCTGCAGGCCGGCCCGGCGAACTCGCCGCCCGGCGCGCGGCGCTCGCCGGGGACATCGAGCGGGCCGAGGCGCGCCGCGCAGCCGCTGCGGACGCCCTCGCCGCCGCCGAGGCCGCCGCCCGCGCCGCCGAAGCCGCCTCGCGTGATGCGGAGCGCGAGGCCTCCTCCGCGCGGGAGGAGCGGGCGCGGCGCGAAACGCAAGGCGAGGCCGCGGCGGAGCGGGCGCGGGAGGCCGCCGCGCGCATCCGCGAGGAGGCGGACTGCGCGCCCGCCGCGCTTCTAGAACGGATCGGCGGAGAGGCCGCGCTCGAGTCGCCCGAGGCGCTCGAGCTGGAGATCGCCCGCCTCCGCCGGCAGCGGGAGAGCCTTGGCCCCGTCAATCTCCGCGCCGAGGAGGACGCCCGCGCGGCGCAGGAGGAGCGGGACGCGCTGGCCGCCGAGGCCGCCGATCTCGAAGCCGCCATCGGAAAGCTGCGCCACGCCATCGCGGAGCTGAACGGCGAGGGACGCCAGCGCCTCCTCGCCGCCTTCGAGGAGGTGAACCGCAGCTTCGCCGCGCTCTTCCGCCATCTCTTCGGCGGCGGCGAGGCGACGCTGGCGCTGGTCGAGAGCGATGATCCGCTCGAGGCCGGGCTCGAGATCATGGGCATGCCGCCGGGCAAGAAGCTCTCCACCCTCTCCCTCCTCTCGGGCGGGGAGCAGACCCTCACCGCGCTCTCCCTCATCTTCGCCGTGTTCCTCGCCAACCCCTCCCCGATCTGCGTGCTGGACGAGGTGGACGCGCCGCTCGACGATTCGAATGTCGGCCGGTTCTGCGACCTTCTCGACGAGATGACGCGGCGGACGGAGACGCGCTTCCTCGTCATCACCCACCATGTCGTCACGATGAGCCGGATGGACCGGCTCTTCGGCGTGACGATGGCGGAGCCGGGGGTGAGCCAGCTCGTCTCGGTCGATCTGCGGCGGGCGGAGGCGATGGTCGCCGGCTGAAGCGGCTCAGGCCCCGGAGACGGCGTCGAACCCCTCGAAGGCGGGCGGGCCGAGATAGAGCGGCTTGTTCTTCCCGGCGTCTCTATGCGCCTCGCGGAACTGCTCCGAACGCGTCCAGGCCTCGAAGGCGCCGCGGCTCTCCCAGATCGTGTGGGAGGCGTAGAGAACGTGATCCTCCGCCTCCGGCCCGCGCAGGAGGTGGAAGGAGACGAAGCCGGGCATTTCCGGCAGCCGCGTCTCCCGCCCCGTCCAGACCGCCTCGAAGGCGGATTCCTGCCCTTTCACGACCTTGAAGCGGTTCATGGCGACGAACATGGCGGCCTCCTTTCCTCCGCGCCGAACCTGCCCGCGCCGGCGCGCTCAGTCCAGCGGCAGCGCTGTCGCGCCGAAGACGGTGCGGAGCGCGAAGCTCGAATGCATCTCCCTGACCCCGGGCAGGCGAGTCAGATGCTGGCGGTGGATGCGGGCGAAATCGTCGCTGTCCCGCGCGAGGACCTTCAGCAGGTAATCCGCCACTCCGGCCATGAGGTGGCATTCCAGCACGTCCGGCACGCGGGCGACCGCGGACTCGAATGCGTCCAGCAATTCCTCCGACTGCCCGGTCAGCGTGACCTCGACGAAGACCGTCGCGCGCCGGCCCACGGCGCGCGGGTCGAGCATCGCCACATAATCCCGAATCACTCCCGACGCCTCCAGCCGCTTCACCCGCCGGTGGCAGGCGGAAGCGGAGAGATTGATCCGCTCGGCAAGGTCGGCGTTTGTGAGCCGCCCCTCCCGCTGCAGGAGCGTCAGGATGCGGCGGTCGATCGCATCGAGCGGCGTTTCCGGCGAATCCTTGCGCATGCTGGGCCTCCTTTCGAAGACTCTGCGTAGGTTGGTCCGCATCGCAACAGGAATTCGCAAACATCATCGGCGCGATGCGCGTTATACAGCGCCCTGTTGCGAAAAGGAGGACGCCATGCGCATCGGCTGCCCGAAAGAGATCAAGAATCAGGAATACCGCGTCGGCCTCACGCCGATGGCGGCCCGCGAGGCCGTCTCCCGCGGCCATGAGGCGATTGTCGAGACCGGCGCGGGGGCCGGCGCCGGCTTCCCCGACGCCGATTATCTTGCCGCCGGAGCCCGCATCGCCGGGAGCGCCGAGGAGGTCTTCGCCGAGGCGGAGATGATCGTGAAGGTGAAGGAGCCGCAGGCGATCGAGCGCAAGCGCCTGCGCGAGGGGCAGATCCTCTTCACCTATCTCCACCTCGCGCCCGACCGGCCGCAGACGGAGGACCTGCTCGCCTCCGGCGTCACCGCCATCGCCTATGAGACGGTGACGGACGCGGCGGGCGGCCTCCCGCTCCTCGCGCCGATGTCCGAGGTCGCGGGGCGGCTCGCGCCGCAGATGGGGGCCTGGTCGCTCCAGAAGGCGAACGGCGGCCGCGGCGTGCTGATGGGCGGCGTGCCGGGCGTGGGCCCGGCCGAGGTCGCCGTCATAGGCGGCGGCGTGGTCGGCATCAACGCGGCGCGGGTCGCCGCCGGCATGGGCGCCTCCGTCGTCGTGCTGGACCTCTCGCTTCCCCGGATGCGGTGGATCGACGACACGTTCGGCGGCCGCATCCGCACCCGCTACGCCTCACGCGCCGCGACCGAGGAGGAGGTGACGAAGGCGGACATGGTGATCGGCGCCGTCCTCGTCCCCGGCGCCGCCGCGCCGAAACTGGTGAAGCGAGACCTCCTGAAGAAGATGAAGCCCGGCGCCGCGGCGGTGGATGTCGCCATCGACCAGGGCGGCTGCTTCGAGACCTCGCGCGC
>JAUHWJ010000168.1 GCA_030424705.1 Alphaproteobacteria bacterium
GAGGCTCCGCATGGCTACTCCCACAGGTCGGGCGCGATGGTCATGAACGCGAGCGCGATGGCGGTGACGACCAGGCCGGCGCTGAGAGCCACGCCGACCGCCATCATCAGGCGCATCCAGATCGGACGCTCCATGCGCCCGACGTCGTGCTCTTCGCCGGGAAGGAGGGACGCCTCGTCCTGCCCTTCGACGAGCGGCTCCGGCGGACGGTCAAGTGCAGGCGGCGGCGCGGCGCGGCGCGACGCCTCCCACGGCGCTGGAATCCGGAAGCTGGTCGCGGTCAGGCAGGTGTCGACCGGCCCGTCGGTCGCCTGGCGAAGGTCGAACTCGACGCGGCCCGAAACCAGAATCCGCAGCCGGTCGCCGAGGTTGAGGGAGACGTCCACTCTGGTCATCATCCAGCCGGGCATCCCCTCCGCTTCGGGCGGGAGTTCTCGCATGTGGTAGCGGAACCCGAGCGCCCGGGCGGTCCTTTGCCCGAACGTCGGCGTTCGGTGCATCGCCCCGTTCACGCCGCGGCCCGGTCGAAGAGGTCGGCGGGATCGAAGAGCGGGGTCGACGGCGTGTCGGAGAAGCGCGCCGACAGCCATGCGTCGAAGGTCCGGAGACGCTCCTCGGGCTCCATCGCGGTGATCCGGTCGCCGTCGGCGCCGCATGTCGTCCAGAGGATCCACTGAGCGGCGAGCCAGCCGAGATAGTCCCGCGCCTGTCCGCCGCCGGTGGCGCCTTTCCAGATGCCTACGCGGAACGATCCGCGCGCCAGCGTGGCCTCGTGCCGAAGGTCCTGCTCCGAGTAGATCACTGCTGTTCTCCGATGCTGATCGCCGTCGCCTCGCCCTCTCCGAGCGAAATCCATCGCTCCGCCGCCACCTGATCGACCGGCGTCCGGCCCCAGGCCGCGAGTCCGAACTGGTTGTCGTCGCCGATCGCGATCACGACGACGCGCTTCGCCCGGAGGTCGAGCCCGATGGTCTCTGCGGCGGCGGGGCTGATGGCCTTCATCATTCTCCGAGGTCTCCCTGCATCAGCGGAATGAGGCCGCCCTGGGCGTCCTCCATCTCCATCTGGTGAACGATCTGCCGGGCGAGCCGCGCATCCGACTTGCCCTTTCCGTGCAGCTCCATGCGGGTCATGAACTCGCGGACCATGAGCGGATCGTCGACCATCCGGCGCGGAGCCAGCGCGCCGCTCATCTGGCGCCTGGCCGAACGCACGGCGCGGGCGTGCTCGGCGGCGAGGCGGCGCGCGGCGCCGTCCGTCATCGCCTCGGTGATGTCGAGCGCGACGGTGGTGACGAAGGGATGCGCGAGACGCCGCTCCTTCCGGCCGTCCTCATCGGTCACCATGATCGGCCGCCACTTGTGCATGATCTCCGGCAGGCGACGCTCGAAGGCGTCGACGCGCCCGTCGAAAAGGGCCAGCCTCCGGAGCTCGTGCTTGTCGTCTGGCAGCGTGCCGATGGGGTCGCATCGGAGCGAGGCGAGCCAGAGGTTCATCGCGTAGAAACCGATCTCCGGCGCGACCTTCCGCCAGAACGACGACTCGAAGAGCTGCGAGATGTAGACCGGCGCCCAATGCAGGTTCGGGAACCGCATCCCCTTCTTGAGGGGATAGACGTCGCCGAGCTCCGTCTCGATCTTCATCGCCGTCTCAAGGGCGTGACGACGCCGGTGCGCGGCTCCGGGCCAGACTCCTCCGCGTCCTCAATGTCGGCTGCTAGCGGCAACGGCCAAGGGATCGTCGGGAGCGCAGGATCGTCGGCCCCGAGCGACCAGAGACGCGGGCGCCCGTCCCCGGGCGCGGGCTCCACGGCCGCGATGGCGCGGAGGATCGTCGCTTTTCTGTCAAGCTGCCAGCCGAGCTTCGGCCCGATCACGATGGACCGCTTCACGCTCTCGCAGAGGCCGCGGATCAATGACGGACTCGCGCCTTCGAGCGCGGCTGCGAGCGCGGCGAGGGACCGCTTCGGCAGTCCCCAGGGCGCCAGATACCGGGAAACGATCTGGCGCCGCCCGCGCGCGTCGGGATGCGCGATCTCGATCTGGAGCTCGAACCGCCGCCAGATGGCCTTGTCGATCTGGCTGGCGTGGTTGCAGGCCGCGATCACGATCCCTGGATGGAGCTCTATCCGGGCCAGCATCGTCCCGATCATCTCGTTGTGCTGGAGGTCCGCGCCCTGCCGCGCATCAAGGCGCAGCGTTGCGAGGCTCTCGAACTCGTCGAAGAAGAGGACCAGCGGCGGATCGGTCCGCGCGAGATCGAAGACCGCGCCGAGGTTCTTGGCGCTCGCCCCGACCCAACAATCGACGATGCGCTCCGGCCGGACGGCGGCGAGGGTCATGCCGAGCCTGGCGGCGAGATGATGCGCCAGCGTCGTTTTCCCGACGCCCGGCGGGCCGTGAAAGAGCGCGCGGCGGCGGGGCGTCAGCCCCGCCGTCTTGAGCTCCTCGCCGCTCCATATCTCCGTGAGCCATTCGGTCAGCGCGCCGGAGACGGAGCGCGACAGCACCGGCTCGATCGCCTCGGAAGGCTCAAGGAGATCGGCATAGGCCGAGAGGCCGCCGGGTCGGGAGACCATGCGCGCCATTCAGTCCTCGTCGTCGTCTTCGGCGCCGCTCTCGAGGCGCCAGCCCATGTCCCATTTCGGGCGGCGCGGATCGTTATGCGGGAAGGGATTGGCGATGATCGGGCGGTCCTGCCGGAACGCCTGGCGCCCCGCCTCTTCGGCCTCGTCCTCGGACATGCCGGCGACCGCCGGATCGAGCTCCTTGCCCTTCTTCTTCCGCCGCTTCGGCACGGCGCCCTCCGCCGGCTCCATCGCCTCGGGCGGCGGCTCGTCGTCTCCGAGCGCGCCCTCGATGGTCCCGATGTCGCCGCTCGCGGTGCGGAAGATCGT
This sequence comes from Alphaproteobacteria bacterium, assembly GCA_030424705.1. Taxonomy (GTDB): domain Bacteria; phylum Pseudomonadota; class Alphaproteobacteria; order Rhodobacterales; family Rhodobacteraceae; genus Pikeienuella. Next base: position 2,897 of record JAUHWJ010000168.1, read on the forward strand.
GACGGTCCGCCCCTGCACGGTGACCTGGATGGAGCCCTCGTTCGGCGCCAGCTGTTTCAGGGCCTCGACGACGCTGTCCATCGCGTTCTTGTCGACGCCGGCGTTGTTCACATAGGCGAAGAGCGGAAGATCGCCCGTTCGCATCCCCATGGCGCCGAGGTAGAGATCGCACATCGTCTCCTCCTCCTGGCGTTCGCTCGGAGATTTCTTGCGCATCTTGATGAGCCAGCGGACGTATTTGACGTCGAAGCCGCGCGAGGACATGGAGGCGTAGATCGACCTGATGTGGTCGGCGAGATCGTCCTTCTCCGACTGCGCGCGTTCGATCGCGTCGATGAAGGTCCGGAGCTCCTTCGCATGGAGCCGGTTCGACGTGTTCGGCGGCGGCGCCGGCTCGCCCGGAGGCGGTTTCCCGCCCGCCTTCTTGTCCTCGACGACGTCGTCCTTCATGGCGCGATCCTTTCGGGTTCGGGATCGGTGCGGCGGGGAACGATGAGGCCGAAGCCGACGGGCGCGGCGATCCAGCCGATCACGAAGCCGCGGACGTTCCGGTCGTCCTCCATGAGGCGCATCTCGACGGCGGCGTCGACATAGGCCTTCACGACGTTGTCGACGTCCGCGCCGCTCTCGGGCGCGAGGAGGCCGAGCTCCACCGGACCCCTGACCATCACGCGCGGTCCGGCCTGCATGATCGCGATGCACTGGCGATTGCGCCACGCCCGGTATTCCGGGCTCTTCACGCGCCCGCCGCGCTCCCTCCCCGGCAGGCCGGCTTTCAGCATCTCCTGCGCCTCCGCCCGCGTCAGAACGCGCGTCTTGCCTCGTCCCTGGCCGACGACGGTGGCGGCGACGCCCGCCGCTCCCGGCGACGCGGCGCGCGCCGTGTTCAGGAAGGCGTTGTTGAGCGAGAAGGGCTCGATGAGCGGAAACGCCGTCCCGTCGAGTCGCCGCGCTGTGATCCATCCGCCTGCGACCGCGAGAAGCGATCCGGGCGCCGCCGCCGCCGCCTCCTCGAGAGCGGCGGGGTCCATGTCAGGCGAGGTCGCCGAAGACGAGCTCGGTGATTGTCCTGGGCGGCGCCAGCGGCTTGCTCGGCGCCGCGTCGAACGCCTGTCCGAGGACATAGGCCTCCAGTCGATCCGCGCGGCGGCGGAGCTCGTCATGGAACGCCTGCGGGTTCAGCGCGTCGTAGTAGATCGCTTCGGGCATGTGCCCGTGCAGCCAGTCCCAAAGATCGTCCGTGTCGAGCCACGGCGCGCCTTCCATCACGTCGGCGCAGAGGAGGCCGCTCCGGAAATTGTTGATCGTGCGGAGTCCCGCTTGGTCGTCAGGGTGAACCTGTCCGACCGAGAGCTTGATCGGGGCAAGGGACTGATGCGGACGAAAGCCGAAGGTCTTCGCCATCACGGCTCCCGAAAGGCAGACATGGCACTTGAAGCCGACGCCCGCCTCGCCCGCCTCGGCGATCTCCCAGGCCGACGCCGAAAGGCCTTCGATGCGCGGCTCATGCCAGGTGCGCATGTCGATCACGTAGCGCGGGTCCGCCTCGCAGAGCGCGAGGTCGCGCAGCGCGTGACGGATCAGGAGCCAAGGCTCGCGCGGCAGGATGCGCCCCGGAAGCTCGGTGCGAAAGACGTCGAACATGGCGATCTCCTCAGTCGCAGGTGATGGTCTTCGGCTCGTCGGGGTCTCCGACCTCGAATTTCAGGGCGCCGTCCATGAACCGGCCCACCAGGGCGACTTGCGGACGGAAGCGATCGACGGAGCGGTCGGCCGGGCCATGCGCCGCGATCCAGGCGGCGACGCCGATCAGGAGCTCGCGCACGCTGAACCGGCGGCCTGGGGTCCTCCACCGGGTCGTCTCTTTCTCGCCGAGGCGTTCCATCATCAGGAGCGCCCCTTCGCGGAGTCTCATCACGAAGAACGGCCACGCCTCATCCTCGAAGCGGATCGTCCGCGCGATGCGTTCGTGCTTTCCGCAGAGCAGCAGCGAGATGTCGAAGGGCGCGACGCGATCCGCGATGAAGGGTTTCGGCTTGCGATGTCTGGTCGTCATGGGCCCTCTCCGGGTCAAGCGTCGGCTTTCGTGCGGCTGGAGCGCCTCGCCGGCGCAGCGGCGGGCGCAGCGGCAGGCGCGTCGACTGGAGCCTCCTCGGCGACCGGACGCGGCTGGATGCGGCGGCTGTCGATCCATTTCCGCACGTCTTCCGGCCGGAACCGGAGCATATTGCTGAAATCGTAGCAGGGCGGGCCCTCGCCCCGCCGGACCATCCTGCGGATCGTCTCCTTGTTCATCATCACGAGCGCCGCGACCTGCTCGGTCGTCAGCCACTCCGCGGCCGGCGCGTCGGGATCGACGACGGCGTCCGATTCGAGATCGTCATCGGTCTGAGCGACAATCGCTTTCCTCGCCATCGCGGCCTCCCCGTTCGTCGTAGTCGCTGAACATATACCGTCAGTAGGCTTTTGTAGGCAATCAAATTAGCGGCGAAATCAGCGAGGAATCGCAAAGTCGCAAACGCGACGGAGCCGCGCCTTGCCCGATTGCCGCGCGAATCACTCTCTTGGCGACCGTCGGCGCGTTCGCTTCCCACGCCATGGCGGCTGCGGGTGTGATCTTTCTTTGTTCTCACGGAGGATTG
>JAUHWJ010000169.1 GCA_030424705.1 Alphaproteobacteria bacterium
GTCGAGGCCTTCGCCCGGATCGACACCGAGGAGGTCGACCCCATTCTCAGCATAACCACGAAAGCCGCCTGATCATGCCCTCAGGCTATCCGGGAAATTACACCAGCTTGACGGACGTGACCTTGAAATTCGCAGAATTCATGCAGTGCCCGGTTTGTGAAGCACAGCTTCGAATCAAGAAAGTGGATGCTCCGCGCCTATTTATCGGAGAGCGCCTGGACTGCAACCAATGCTTCACGAACCAGCATTTCCCGGTTGGTTGGCTGCTATCCAAAGTCGATTTAGACCTCTTCGGAGAGTAATCTAATAATGTAGGATTCCGACGCTTCGCGTCTTTCTGTTCGAGGTGCAGCATTCGGTAAAGTGGGCTCCAAGCCGACCTTCGCCGCACCGCGGCCCCGGCTACATCCTCCCCCCATCCCCCCCTTTGCCTCCCCCTCCTGACAGCCTATGTCATCGGATTGCCCGATGTGGCTCCCGACCGTTCCGCTCCCGTGCTAGAGGCGTCTCATGGCCGAACAGAAGTTCCTTTCGATCCGCGGGGCGCGCGAGCACAACCTGAAGGGGATCGATGTCGATCTCCCGCGCAACCAGCTTTCGGTCATCACGGGGCTTTCGGGTTCCGGCAAGTCCTCCCTCGCCTTTGACACGATCTATGCGGAGGGGCAGCGGCGCTATGTCGAGTCGCTCTCCGCCTATGCCCGGCAGTTCCTGCAGATGATGCAGAAGCCGGATGTGGACCATATCGAGGGCCTCTCCCCGGCGATCTCCATCGAGCAGAAGACGACCAGCCGGAACCCGCGCTCCACGGTCGGCACGGTGACGGAGATCTACGATTATCTCCGGCTCCTCTTCGCCCGCGTGGGCGTGCCGCATTCGCCGGCCACGGGCCTCCCCATCGAGGCGCAGCAGGTTTCCGAGATGGTGGACCGGGTGATGGCGATGGAGGAGGGGACGCGGGCCTATCTCCTCGCCCCGGTGATCCGCGACCGGAAGGGGGAGTACCGCAAGGAATTCCTCGAATGGCGGAAGGCAGGGTTCCAGCGCGTGAAGGTCAACGGCGAATTCCATGACCTCGAGGAGCCGCCTGTCCTCGACAAGAAGTTCCGCCACAATATCGATGTGGTGGTGGACCGGATCGTGGTGCGGGAGGGGATGGAGCAGCGGCTCGCGGACAGTTTCTCCACCGCGCTCGCCCTCGCGGACGGGATCGCCGTGATCGAGACGGCGCCGGCGGAGGGGGAGGGCGACCCGGTCGTCACCGTCTTCTCCGAGAAGTTCGCCTGCCCGGTTTCCGGCTTCACCATTGCGGAGATCGAGCCGCGGCTCTTCTCCTTCAACGCGCCGTTCGGCGCCTGCCCTTCCTGCGACGGGCTCGGGGCCGAGCTGTTCTTCGACGAGGCGCTGGTGGTGCCCGACGAGGCGCTGCGGCTCGACAAGGGGGCCATCGCGCCCTGGTCCAAGACCAACTCGCCCTGGTACCGGCAGACGCTGGAGGCGATCGGGCGGGAATACGGCTTCAAGGTCTCCGCCCGCTGGTCCGACCTGACGGCGGAGGCGCGGGAGGTTCTGCTGCGCGGTTCGGGGGACCGGAAGATCCGGTTCCGTTATGACGACGGCGGGCGCGTCTATGAGGTCGAGCGGCCGTTCGAGGGGGTGCTGCCCAATCTCGAACGGCGCTATCGCGAGACCGAGTCGAACATGATGCGCGAGGTGTTCGAGGCCTATCAGAACAACCGGCCCTGCGGCGCCTGCGGCGGCTTCCGGCTGAAGCCGCAGGCGCTGGCGGTGAAGATCGCGGGGCTGCATATCGGGCAGGTCACGCAGATGTCGATCCGCGAGGCGGCGGGATGGGCGGAGACGGTGTTCCCCACGCTCTCCCCGCAGCGGCAGGCGATTGCGGGCGCGATCCTGAAGGAGATCCGGGAGCGGCTGGGCTTTCTCGTCAATGTCGGGCTCGACTATCTGACGCTGGCCCGCGCCTCCGGCACGCTTTCGGGCGGGGAGAGCCAGCGCATCCGGCTTGCGAGCCAGATCGGCTCGGGCCTCACCGGCGTGCTCTATGTGCTCGACGAGCCCTCCATCGGCCTTCACCAGCGGGACAATGACCGGCTGCTGACGACGCTGAAGAACCTGCGGGACCAGGGGAATACGGTGATCGTCGTGGAGCATGACGAGGAGGCGATCCGCGAGGCGGATTACGTGCTCGACATCGGGCCGGGCGCGGGCGTGCATGGCGGGCGGGTCATCGCCGCGGGCACGCCGGCGGAGATCATGGCGGCGGAGGGCTCGGTGACGGGGGATTACCTCGCCGGGCGGCGCGTCATCCCCGTGCCGGGCGAGCGGCGGAAGGGCTCCGGCAAGCGGCTGCGGATCGAGGGGGCGACGGGCAACAACCTTCGCGATGTGACGGTGGAGTTCCCGCTCGGCACGCTCACCTGCGTCACCGGGGTTTCGGGCGGCGGAAAATCGACGCTGACCATCGAGACGCTCTACAAGACGGCGGCGATGCGGCTGAACGGCGCGCGGGGCAACCCCGCGCCCTCCCGCTCGATCAAGGGGTTCGAGCATCTCGACAAGGTGATCGACATCGACCAGTCGCCCATCGGGCGCACGCCGCGCTCCAACCCCGCGACCTATACCGGCGCCTTCACCCCGATCCGGGACTGGTTCGCCGGCCTGCCGGAGGCGAAGGCCCGCGGCTACAAGCCCGGCCGCTTCTCCTTCAACGTGAAGGGCGGGCGCTGTGAGGCCTGCCAGGGCGACGGGGTCATCAAGATCGAGATGCACTTCCTGCCGGACGTTTATGTGACCTGCGAGACCTGCAAGGGCGCGCGCTACAACCGCGAGACGCTGGAGGTGAAGTACAAGGGGAAGTCCATCGCGGAAGTGCTTGATATGACTGTCGAGGATGGGGTGGAGTTCTTCGCCGCGATCCCGATGATCCGGGAGAAGATGGAGACGCTGCAGCGCGTCGGCCTCGGCTATGTGAAGATCGGCCAGCAGGCGACGACGCTTTCGGGCGGCGAGGCGCAGCGCGTGAAGCTCTCGAAGGAGCTGGCGCGGCGGGCGACGGGGCGGACGCTCTACATCCTCGACGAGCCGACGACGGGCCTGCATTTCGAGGATGTGCGGAAGCTCCTCGAAGTGCTGCACGAGCTGGTGGACGCGGGGAACACGGTCGTCGTGATCGAGCACAATCTCGACGTCATCAAGACGGCGGACTGGATCGTGGACATCGGCCCCGAGGGCGGGGACGGCGGCGGCGAGATCGTCGCCACGGGCACGCCCGAGGAGGTCGCCTCGGTGGAGCGGAGCCATACGGGGCGGTATCTCCGTCCGCTCCTGAAGCGGGGCCGGGTGGCGGCGGAATAGTCAGCGAAACTCGACGATGCGTTCGCCGGCCTCGAACGCGGCGGCGATTTCCGGGAGGCGCGGCTCCAGCTTCGACCATACCTCCCGGTGCGACGGGTTCGGGACCCGAAGCCAGAGCAAGCGAAGCCGGGCATCCGCCAGCGCGAGCCGGAGGAAATCAGCGTCCCTTGTGATGAGCACGGCCCCGCGCGCTATGGCCGCATCCGCGAGCGCCCGGTCCGTCGCGGCGCCGAGGCCGAGCGGAACTGCATGAGCGGCCTCAAGGCCGGCGGCTTTCAGCGCGAGGCAGAGTTTCGGCGAGAGATTGACGTCGACAAGAAAACGCAGCGTCACGCGGCCTCGACGACCCTGTGGTCAAGGCTCCGTGCGGCATAGGCGAGCGCGGCGCGGATGTCGTCCGGCGCGAGATAGGGCAGATCGTCGAGAATCTCCGCTTCGTTCGCGCCGCCGGCCAGCATGTCGAGAATGTCGATCACGCGAACGCGCGTTCCGCGAATGCAGGGACGGCCTCCACAAATCTCCGGATCGACGGAAATTCGCCCCGTCAGCGCGCCCGGCGGCGCAGCGACCTCCGCTTCGACGCCCCGGTCCACCATGATGCGGACATCGGAGCGCGGCGCCGGATGACCATGCGCCCCGAGGAAATCCGCCAGAGCCTCATGGACTTCACGCCCGAGGCGCGAGTCTCTCTGCACATAGTCGAACCACCGGATCAGCGCAGCCTCCTCCCGCCGCCCGAATTTCGTCGCGTCGCCGGCGAGGTAGCGGGCGGCGGTCATGCCCAGAAAGCCGACGAACTTCGCTTGCCCGAACAGCCATCTGTCGTTCGCTCTCGTTGCGCACCATGTATGAACCATACGCATGCGCCGCGCGACCTCCGGAACCGAAGCCGCCGCCTGATAGGATGCGATATTCGCCAGAGCGTCCTTTCGTGACGATATCGGATGGGACATCAGGAAACTCCAAACTACCTGACAGTAAGATGCAACTAAATAGAGGACCTGTCAATGCTAGCCGGGAAGCGCCGGCGGTGGCGGCGGAATAAGCGTTCCGCGATTCGCGGCAGGCGTGTTACGGTTCCGTTCCGGCAACTTCCGGGAGGAAACGCGATGAACGTCAGAAAGATCATCGGCGAAAAGCCGATCCAGACCGTCGAGACCATCTCCGCGCAGGAGACGCTCTCCGCCGCCGCCGCCATTCTCGCGCAGAAGAAGATCGGCGCCCTCATCGTCGCGGACGGGCGCGACGGCGTGGCCGGCATCCTCTCCGAGCGGGACATTGTGCGGCGGCTCGCGGCGGAGGGCGGCGCCTGCCTCATGTCTCCCGTCGCCTCGGCGATGACCAAGGCGGTCATCTCCTGCGCGCCGACTGACAGCGCGCATTCGGTGATGGAGAAGATGACCGGAGGCCGCTTCCGCCACATGCCGGTGATGGAGGAGGGGCGGCTCGTCGGCGTCATCTCCATCGGGGACGTGGTGAAGGCGCGGATGTCCGAGATGGAGATGGAGAACCGCGCGATGGAGGAGATGATCAAGGGGAACTGAACCGGACGGCCATTTCCGCGCCACGATCGGCGCCCTAAGGTCGGGGCATGCTGATCGTTCACGTCACGGCCGTTCTGGCGGCGCTTTTCTTGCTGATCGGACTGGCGGAGCCGCTGGCCGAGCGGCTGCGGCTGCCCTACACGGTCATCCTCGCGCTGTTCGGATCGGCGATCGGCGCCGGCGCCGCATGGTTCCTCGCCACGCCGCTGACGGATGCGCTGAACCCGGTCGCAGAGGCCATTCTCGGCCTGCCGATCCGCTCCAATGTCTTCCTCTATCTCTTTCTGCCGACGCTGATCTTTCAGGTCACGCTCGGCGTGAACCTGCGCCGGATGCTGGACGACTGGGCGCCGATCATGCTGCTCGCCGTCGTGGCGGTGGTGGTGGCGACGGTGTTCGTCGGCTATGCGCTTTCCTGGGCGACGGCGCTGCCGCTCGCGGCCTGCCTGCTGATCGGGGCCATCGTCTCGACGACGGACCCCTCCGCCGTCGTCGGCATCTTCCGCTCCATCGCGGCGCCGCGCCGCCTCTCCCGCATCATCGAGGGGGAGAGCCTGCTGAACGACGCGGCGGCGATCGCGCTTTTCGGCCTCTTCATCTCCTTCGTCATCGC
>JAUHWJ010000170.1 GCA_030424705.1 Alphaproteobacteria bacterium
GAGCGACATCGTCGGCGGCGCCGCGGTGAGCCGGGAGATGGAGCCGGGCTGGACCTATTCCAACTGCTCATATGTCTGTTCGCTCCTGCGCCCCGAGGTCGCGCGCGACCTCAATCTCGCGCGCCATGGCTTGCAGGTCATTCCCTACACAGGTGGCGCGAGCTTCACGAAGGAAGGCGAGTATTTCGCCTATCACCACGATCATCGTGCGCTTGAGCGGGAGATCGCGCGCCTTTCGCCCCGCGACGTGGAGGGTTACGAGCGGTTCGCGCGGGCGGTGACGCGGCAATGCCGCTTCGTACGCCCGCTACTCCTCCGCTCCGCGCCGGACCCGGCCTCGTTCCGGCCGCGGGACCTTGGGGAGCTGCTTTTCCTCCTCCGCCGGCTTCACGATCTCGGGGAGCGGGAGATGGGGGAGGCGATCCGGTTCTGGACGGCTTCGGTCGGAGACTTCCTCGATGGGTTCATCGAACACCCGCTCATCAAGGCGCATCTGGCGGGGAGCGGGATCATCGGCACCGGGCTCGGCGTCTATTCGCCGGGCACAGCCTATGTGCTGCTGCATCATTACATGGGCGATCTTGACGGGGCGATAGGGGCGTGGGGCTTCGCGCGCGGCGGCATGGGCGCGGTTTCCGCGGCGCTCGCGGGGGCGCTCTGCGAGGCGGGTGGCGAGATCCGGGTGAATGCGGAGGTGGAGCGCATATTGGTGAAGGACGGGGCCGCAGCGGGCGTCGTCCTGAAGGGGGGCGAGGAGATTCGCGCCCCGCTCGTCGCCTCGAACATGGATGCGAAACGCACCTTTCTGGGCTGTGTCGAACCGGGCGCGCTACCCGACGACTTCCTTGATGCGATCCGCCGCTTCCGTATCCGCGGCTCCTCCGCGAAGCTCAACCTCGCGCTCGACGGCCCGCCCGCCTTCCCGGCGGTGGAGGGGGATGCGCCCTTCCTTTCGGGCGACCTCCACGCCTCGGAGAGCCTCCTCGAGCTCGAAGCCGCCTATGACGACTGGAAGGAGGGCCGCTTCTCCGCTGCCCCCTATTTCGACATGCTGATCCCCAGCCGGATCGACCCGACTATGGCGCCGACCGGCGCGCACATGGCCTCGATCTTCGTGCAATATGCGCCCTATGATCTTGCGCGAGATGACATGCGCGACCCGGCGCATTGGGACGAGGCGGCGCGCGAAGGGCTTAAATCCGCCGTGCTCGACAAGATCGAGGCGGTTAGCCCCGGCTTTCGATCTCTTGTTCGCCATTGCGAGCTGCGTACGCCTGTGGACATCGAGCGGGAAGTGGGGCTCACCGAGGGCAACATCTTCCAGGGGGAGCTGACCTTCGACCAGCTTCTCTTCAACCGCCCCGTTCCAGGCTGGGCGCGGCACCGCTCGCCGCTCCCAGGCCTCTGGCTCGTCGGCTCCTCGGCGCATCCGGGCGGCGGCGTGATGGCGGCGGCTGGGGCGAACGCGGCGCGGGAGATCCTTCGCGAGATGAAGCGCGGCGGGCGGGACGAAGCCGCCTTCCGCGCGGCGTGAGGCGGGGATGACGCGCAAGGTGAAGGCCGTCGTCATCGGCGCAGGCGTCAACGGCCTTGTTGCCGCCGCTGCGCTCGCCCGCGCCGGCGGCGACGTGACCGTGATCGAGCGCGGTTCCGCGCCCTGCGGGATGATGGCGCTCGGCCTTTTCGCACGCGGGCCGCATCCGGCGGCGCTCGAAACGCTCGGGTTGAAGGCCGCCGCGCTCGGCCCCGCGATCTCGACCGTAGCGCTCTGCCCTTCGGGGCGGCATGTGATGGTTGAGGGCGCCGAGGCGCGGTTCGCTGACGGCTCTGCGCATCCGGGCGCGGAACGCTGGCGGGTGCTTTCCCACCGGCTCGACCGGTTCGCCACCGCGCTTGCGCCGCTGCTGACGGGCGCGCCGCCGCCGATGCGGCTCCGGGCCGAGGGCTTGCCCGGCCTCCTCCGCTTCGCGCTCCGCCTCCGCCTCCTCGGCGCGCGGGACATGCGGGAATTGCTCCGCATCGGCCTCTCGAACGCAGCCGACCTCGCGGCGGACGCACTGCCTGAAGGGCCGCTCCCGGGACTTCTCGCCTTCGACTCCGTGCTCGGCTCCCGCGCCGGGCCGATGGCGCCGGGAACGGTCGTTCCGCTCCTCCGCCGCCGGGCGCCGCTCCGGCGGATGGACGGGCTCGCCGCGCGGCTCGCGGCGGCGTCGGAAGGGAAGGGGGGTCGATTGCGCATTGGCGCCGGCGTCGCGCGCATCCTTTTCGAGGATGACCGGGCGCGCGGCGTTCTGCTTGACGATGGCGAGCGCGTGGAGGCCGATCTCGTTATTTCCAGCCTCGGCGCCGCGCCGACGCTGGCGCTCGCCGGGGCGGAGCAGTTCGATATCGAGGCGCAGCGCCGCATCCGGACGATCCGCGCCGTCGGCGCAGCTGCGCGGGTCGATCTCTACCTTGCCGCGCCGCCGCGCATTCCGGGGCTCGACCCGGCGCATCACGGCGCACGGCTCGTCCTCGCGCCCTCGGTTCAGGCCGTGGAGCGGGCCTTCGATCCCGTGAAATACGGGCGCCTTCCCGCCCTTCCCGTCATGGAGGGGCGGATCGACGGGGCGCGGCTGTCTCTGACCGTGCAGTGCGTTCCATATGGCGCGCCGCACGACCGGATCGTCGCGGCGAGCCTCGCCGCGCTGGAGATGGTCGCGCCTGGCATCGGCGGCGAGATTCGGCAGGCCGAGGCGCTTTCTCCCGCCGATATCGAGGCGATGACGGGCGCGCCGGGCGGGCACTGGCATCATGGGGAGATCGCGCTCGACCAGTTCCTGACGCTCCGGCCCGCGAACGGCATGGCGCGCTATGCGATGGGGCCGCCCGGCCTTTTCCTCTGCGGGGCCGGGGCGCACCCGGGCGGGGATGTGACGGGCCTGCCCGGCCTCAACGGCGCCCGCGCTGCGCTGGAGGCGATGCGATGAGCCGCGCGCCCTCTCTCTCCGGCCCGCTTCCGGGCCCGTTCCATCCCCGGCTCGAAGCCGCCTCCACGGCGAAGGACTGGGCGGACTGGGCCGGCGTGCTCTCCCCCCGGAAGCTCGATGCGACGGGGCGGGAATATTTCGCGATCCGCAACCAGGCAGCGCTGATCGACATCTCCCCGATGCGGAAATACCGGGTCGAGGGGCCGGATGCGGAGCGCGTGCTTAACCGGGTTGTCACCCGCGACGTCGCGAAGATCGGCTCCGACCGCGTCGGCTATGCGCTCTGGTGCGACGAGGACGGGATGGTGATCGACGACGGCACGATCTTTCGCCTCGGGCCGGAGCGCGTCCGCCTCTGCTGTCAGGAACGGATGCTGACTTGGCTGATAGACGCGGCGGAGGGATTAGATGCAGCGGTGAGCGACGAGACGGAGGCGCTCGCCGCGCTTGCGCTCCAGGGGCCGACCAGTTTCTCCGTGCTGGAGGCGGCTGGGCTGCAAGTTTCCTCGCTCCGGCCTTTCGATCTTGCGGAGCCGGAGCCTGGTCTCCTCGTCTCTCGCACCGGCTTCACCGGCGATCTCGGCTACGAGCTCTGGGTCGCCACGGAGCACGCGCTCGCGCTCTGGGACCGGCTGATTGAGGCGGGGCGGACTTTCGGCATCCTCCCAGCCGGGATGGAGGCGCTCGACATGGCGCGGATCGAGGCGGGCTTCCCGATGACGGGCGTCGATTTCCAGTCCATCCACGCCGCGGAGCGCCCGAGCCGGGGGCGCACGCCGTTCGAGCTCGGCCTCGGCCGCCATGTCGACTTCGCGAAGGGCCATTTCAACGGCCGCCGCGCGCTCCTCGCGCTGAAGGACATGGCCCCGCAGCGGCTGCTCGTGACGCTGGATATCGAAGGCTCCAGAGCGGCTTCCGGCGCGCTCCTCTACCGGCGCGGCATGTTTGGCCGCTGGCGCGAGGTCGGCCATGTGACCTCCGCGCTCTGGTCGCCGACGGCGAAGCGCAACGTCGCCTTCGCTGAGATCGAGGGCGAGGCCGAGGGCGCAGACCTCTTCGCCGAGGTCTACCTTTTCAAGGAAGGCAAGTGGGAGCGGCGCATGGCCCGCGCCCGCCCCGGCCCCCGCGCCGCCCTCCGCCCCGACCGCGCGCGGGCGACCCCGCCCGCCCGACGCTGACCACAGGAGAGACCGATGAACAGCCAGGCCTCGCGAGCCCCCACGACCCGCGCCATCCGCCGGTGGGACAACGAGCATTTCCTCCATCCGTGGGAGAGCATGGGGACGGAGGACGCGGATCGCATGGTGGCGGCCGAGGGCGAGGGAATCGAGCTGATCGACGCCGAAGGCCGCCGCTATATCGACGGGCCGGGCGGCATGTGGTGCGTCCAGATCGGCTACGGACGGAAGGAAATGGCGGAGGCGATCGGCGCGCAGGCGATGCGGCTCGCCTATCATTCGCCCTGGTCCTTCGCCTCCCGCCCCTCCGCGGAACTGGCCCGGAAGCTCGCGACGCTGGCGCCGGGCGACCTCAACACTGTCTTCTTCGCGACCGGCGGCTCCTCCGCCGTCGACAGCGCGCTTCGCTTCGCGCAGTTCTACAATAACCTCCGTGCAAAGCCTGAGAAGAAACGATTTCTCTCGCGGGAGAAGAGCTATCACGGCTCCACCTATCTCTCCGCCAGCGTCTCGGACAAGGAGCGGGACGGGTCCGTGCTCGACATCGAGAAACGGCTGGTGCGGGTCCTGCCGAACATCAACCCCTCGATCCGGCCCGAGGGGATGAGCGAGGCGGACTGGTGCGACGCGAAGATCGCGGAACTGGAGGCGGCGATCGCGGAGGAGGGGGCGGAGACCATCGCGGCCTACATCTCGGAGCCCGTGATGGCCTCTGGCGGCGTCGTGGTTCCTCCGGTCGGCTATCATCGGCGGAGCCGGGAGATCTGCCGCGCGCACGATATCCTCTACATCGCGGACGAGGTGGTGACGGCCTTCGGCCGGCTCGGCCACTGGTTCGCCTCGGAGGACGTGTTCGGCGTCGTTCCCGATATCATCACCTGTGCGAAGGGGCTGACCTCCGGCTATCTCCCCCTCGGCGCGACGATCATCTCCGACCGGCTGATGAACGAGATCTACGCCGAAGGGCGGGAGGATGTGGCCTTCAAGAACGGCTACACCTATTCCGGCCACCCGGTCTGCTGCGCCGCGGCGCTGAAGAACATCGAGATCATCGAGCGGGAGATGCTGCTGGAGCATGTGCGCGAGGTTTCCCCGCATTTCCTCGCCCGGCTCACCGACCTCAGGCGGCATGAGATCGTCGGCGATACGCGCGGCCTCGGCCTTGTCGGTTGCGTCGAGGGGCGGCCCGCGCCGGGGATGAAGGAGAAGGAACGGCTCGCCGTCGATTTCGAGTTCGGCGCGCGGGTGGATGCGAAATGCGAGGCGATGGGGCTGATCGTTCGCCCGCTCATCAACATGTGCGTCTTCTCCCCGCCGCTCATCATCAAGCGGGACGAGATCGACCGCATGTTCGACATTCTCGACAAGGCCATCGGC
>JAUHWJ010000171.1 GCA_030424705.1 Alphaproteobacteria bacterium
CATCAGCTCGAAGGGCGTCAGCGCGCCGGACCAGAGCGCCCAGAGATAGGCGGTGTGGAGCGCGATCACGAGGAAGCTGAACACGTCCTCCCAGAAGAAGGCCGGGGCGAAGAGCCAGCGCCCGAACACGACCTTCTCCCAGATCGCCCCCGTGACCATGATCGCGTAGAGAAAGCCCGTCTTGACGACGATGGAGATGGTCGCCGCCCCATAGCCCTCGCCCGTGGCGAGGAAGCGGAGCACGAGCGCGAGCGAGGCGAGGAAAACGAGGAACTGCACCGGCGCAAGAACGCCCTGAACGAGCGTCCAGACCGTGTCGTCACGCCGCCGCCGCTCCTCCGCCGTGTAGAGCGGCCGGGCGCGGGCTTTCCCCGTCAGTCCCTCCCGCCTGTCTTCGCCCTTCGGCATCCTGTCGCCTCCCGCCTTTCGGCCTTGGATGAACGATATGTTTCGGCGCGAAGGACTGTCAATTGAAACTTACAGTTTTTCGCCACTCCGTCAGGATCCGAAGACAGACGCCGCCCGGAAGGGAATCTGAGACAAGATATTGAAAACATTCGAATTATCTGAAGACCCCTCAACCTGGGCGTGAAAAATCCGGCCGAAATCTTCACGATGCGAAAATCGTTGTCAGGTTTTTTTGACAATCAGGTGCGAACGCGGCACAGTGTCGCCAAGCTGTTTCGAGTCGGCCGGCGAAGACACGCCGGAGGCTTGGAGGCGGGCCCAAGCCCGGGAGATGCGGGTCATGCAGAAAGACGTACGTTCACCAGCCCGAGACAGGAGCGCTCCGCATCGCAGCGAATTCACTTCGCTCGCCAGCCGCGCGCTCGCCGTTCTCGCAGCCCGGTGCCCGCGGAGCGGGGAAACGGCGGAGCCTTCGCTCCTGGCCTTGCTGGAGACGGCGGCCTTCGAGCAGGATCGCGCGAAACGGCTGAAGGTGCTCGACGAACTTCAGGGATTGGGCGTCAGCGACGAGAGCATCGTCGATCTCTACATTCCCGCACTCGCCCGCCGGCTCGGCGAGGACTGGTGCGACGACAAGCGGAGCTTCGCCGAGGTCTCCATCGCCGTGGCGCGGCTTCAGTCCATGTTGCACGACATCGCGGTGGACTGGGCGCAGGAGCGGCCGGGCGCGGCGGATGCGCCGGAAGTCCTCATCGTGGTGAGGGACCAGGAATACCATACGCTCGGCGCGCTGATCGCCGCCACGCAGTTCCGCCGCGCCGGCGCGGAGACGCGCATCGCCCTCGGCGTGACGGACGGTGAAATTCTCGCGGAAGCTCTATATAGCAAGGTGGACTTGGTCGCCATTTCGGCTTCGAGCGGGGAAAACCTTGATTCCGTTGCGAGACTGGTGGAAAAGCTCAAGCAGAGAGAGGACGCGCCGGTCGTGGCCGTCGGCGGATCGGCGCTCATGTCCTGCGATGACCTCGCAGCGCGCGTCGGCGCAGACATCGCGACCTGCGATCCACAAGAGGCGCTGCGGCTGTGCGAACTGACAAGGTCGAAAGACGACAGGACGAAAGCGGGCGGCCGCATGCCGCCCCAGTCAGCGTCGGCGCCGTGAGCGCCCGGGACGGTTCCCTCTGGCCCGGCCGGACGCTCCCCCAGATCGCGCCGGAAATCCTCACCGACATTCTCGCCCGCGCTTCCGACATCGCCATCGTCGTGGCCGACGGCGGGCTCGTGATGTCCCTGCTCATCAACCCGAACAACCGGTCCTTCGGCCGGCTCGACCATTGGCAGGGCCGCGACCTCAGGGACTTCCTGACGCCGGAGAGCGTGCCGAAGCTCGACGCAAAGCTGGCCGCGGCGGCGACGGGCGGGGACATTTCCGGGCCCATCGAGCTGAACCACTCCGACAACGCGACCTGGGAATTCCCGATTCGCTATACGCTCCATCCGCTCGGGCGGGACGGGGCGATTCTCATGCTGGGGCGGGACCTTCGCCCCATCGCCGAGGTGCAGCTCCAGCTCGCCAAGGCGCAGCTCGCGCTTGAGCGGGACCATGAGGCGCAGCGGGAATTCGACACGCGCTATCGCGTGCTGCTCAACGTCACGCACGATGCGGTCGTCTTCGTCGCCATCGGCAGCGGGCGGATCACGGACCTCAACAAGGCCGCCGCCGCCCTCCTCGGGTCGCAGCGCGATTCGCTGATCGGCGCGCCCTTCGCGCAGGAATTCGAATCGCGCCGGGGCGGCGAGGTGATCGAGAGCCTGATCGGCGCGGTTGACCGGGGGCCGACCGAGCTCCGCACCCGCCGCGGCGGTCGAGAGGTGCGCGTCAGCCCCACCCTCTTCCGCGCGGCCGGGGAGCGCCTGCTCGTCTGCCGGATCGACCGGGAAGGCGGGGCGGAGCGGGGCGGCGACGAGCTGAGCGAGGGGCTTCAGGGCCTCTACCGCGAAGGGCCGGACGCCATCGTCTTCACCGGGGCGGACGGCGTGATCCGCGCCGCGAACGACGCTTTCCTCGCGATGATCGAGGCGGCGGACCTCGCCGCGCTCAAGGGCCGCCTCTTCTCAGACTTCCTGGGCCGCGGCGGCGTGGACATGCGCATCCTGACCGAGAACGCCGCGCGCGCCGGGCAGATTCGCCTCTACGGCACGCGGCTCGCCGGAGTCTTCGGCGCGGAAGTCCCCGTGGAGATTTCCGCGACCTATCTCGAAGACAGGACGCGCCCCGCCTACGCCTTCGTCATCCGGGACGCCGGGCGCGCCGAGGGTGTGCGCGCCGCGGCCGGCGCGGGCGCCGCCGCAGCGATGGACGATCCGTCCCGCTCCGTCGTCGACCTCGTGGGCTCCACGACGCTCCGCGAGATCGTGGCGGAGACGACGGAAGTGGTCGAGAAGATGTGCATCGAGACGGCCGTCTCCCTCACAAACAACAACCGCGTCGCAGCGGCGGACATGCTCGGCCTTTCGCGCCAGAGCCTCTATGTGAAGCTGCGGAAATACGGCCTGCTGGAACGCGGCTGAGCCGCCTTCCCTCCGCGGCGCCCCGCCCTGCGCCGGGGCGCGCCCCGCGCCCTCCCGCTCGCCCGTGAAGAGTTCCGCCGAATGGAACCCGCCCCCGCAAACGGGGGCGTTTTTCTGTTGAACGGGCGCAGACTGTCAGTAATATCTGACAGTCATGAGCGTCAACCAAACGATACAGATTCACCGCGCGCCCGACCCGGCGGCGCTCCTCGAACTCGTAAAGCCGATCACCTGGTTTCCCCCGATCTGGGCCTATCTCTGCGGCGCCGTCTCCTCCGGCGAGCCATTGCTGGAAAACTGGGGCCTCGCCCTCGTCGGCATGGCGCTGGCGGGGCCGATCACCTGCGGCATGAGCCAGGCGGCGAACGACTGGTGCGACCGGCATGTGGACGCGATCAACGAGCCGAACCGGCCGATTCCCTCGGGCCGCGTGCCGGGCCGCTGGGGCCTTTACGTCGCGCTCGCGATGTCCCTCATCTCTCTCGCCGTCGGCTGGACGCTCGGGCCCTGGGGCTTCGGCGCGACCGTCTTCGGCGTTCTCGCCGCCTGGGCCTATTCGGCGGAGCCGGTGCGGCTGAAGCGGTCGGGATGGTGGGGGCCGGGGCTGGTCGGCCTCTGCTATGAGGGGCTGCCGTGGTTCACAGGCGCCGCCGTCCTCGCCGCCGGCGCGCCGGCATGGGAGGTCGTCGCCATCGCCGCGCTCTATGCGCTCGGCGCGCACGGGATCATGACTCTCAACGATTTCAAGGCGCTGGAGGGCGACCGGAAGATGGGCGTCAATTCCCTCCCGGTCACGCTCGGGCCCGAACGGGCTGCGCGCTTCGCCTGCTGGGCGATGGCGGTTCCGCAGGTCGGCGTCGTCGGCCTCCTTCTCCTCTGGGGGCGCCCCGCCTTCGCCGCCGCCGTCCTCGCCCTCCTCGTCGCGCAGCTCTTCGCGATGCGCGTCCTGCTGCGGGACCCGAAGGGGAAGGCGCCCTGGTATAACGGCGTCGGCGTCGTCCTCTACGTCTCCGGCATGATGGTCTCCGCCTTCGCGCTGAGGGGTTTGTGATGGGCCTTTCCTGGTTTTCCATCGTCCGGCTCGGCCTCGTGCAGATGGCGCTCGGCGCCGTCGTCGTGCTCACGACCTCGACGCTGAACCGCCTGATGGTGGTGGAGCTCGCGCTCCCCGCCGCCCTCCCCGGCGCGCTGGTTGCGCTCCATTACGGCGTGCAGATCAGCCGCCCCCGCTGGGGCTTCGCGGCGGATTCCGCCGGGCGGCGGACGCGCTGGATCGTGCGGGGCATGGGCCTCCTCGGCCTCGGCGCCGCGCTCGCCGCGCTGTCCGTCATCGTGCTGGAGACGCGCTTCGCGGAGGGCCTCGCGCTCTCGATCCTCGCCTATGCGTTGATCGGCTTCGGCGTCGGCGCCTCGGGGACCTCGCTGCTCGCGCTCCTCGCCGCCGGCGCTGCGGAGCGGCGGCGGGCGGCGGCGGCGTCCATCACCTGGCTGATGATGATCTTCGGCATCGCCGTCACGGCCGGAACGGTCGGCGCGCTGCTCGATCCCTACACCCACGCCCGCCTCATGGTCATCGTCGCGGCGGTGACGGGCGGCGCCTTCCTCGTCACCTGCCTCGCCGTCGCGGGGATCGAGCGCCGCCTCGCGCCGACCCCGCCGCAGCCCGAAGGCGCGCCCTTCATGGAGGCCTTGCGCGAGGTCTGGGCAGAGCCGAAGGCGCGGATGTTCACGCTTTTCGTCTTCCTCTCGATGACCGCCTATTTCATGCAGGAACTGATCCTGGAGCCCTATGCGGGCCTCGTCTTCGGCTTCACGCCCGGCGCCTCCACCGGCCTTTCCGGGGCGCAGCACGCCGGCGTCTTCGCCGGGATGCTGCTGGTCGGGATCGCCTGCACCGGGTTCCGCATCGGCGCGCTCCGCTCCTGGGTCGCGGCGGGCTGCGTCGGCTCGGCCGGCGCGCTCGGGCTCATCGCCGCGCTCGGGCCGATGGGGCCAGGCGCGCCGCTCGTGCCCGCGGTGATCCTCCTCGGCTTCTTCAACGGCATGTTCGCCGTCGCGGCCATCGGCGCGATGATGGCGCTGGCCGGCGAGGGGCGGGAGCGGCGGGAGGGCACGCGCGTCGGCCTCTGGGGCGCGGCGCAGGCGCTCGCCGCCGGCTTCGGCGGCCTCCTCGGGGCGACGGCGGTCGATGTTTCACGGAGCCTCGTCGGCGCGGACGCGCCGGCTTTCGGGCTCGTCTTCACGGCGGAGGCGGCGCTCTTTCTCGCCGCCGCGCTCATGGCCATGAGAGTTATGGAAGGCGGGCGCATGGCGATGCGCGCCGCCGCCTTGCCGGGAGAATGAGGATGCAGGACAGGGATTTCGATGTGGTCGTCGTCGGCGGCGGGCCCGCCGGCGCCACGGCGGCGGAGGACCTTGCGCGCTCCGGCGCCCGGGTCGCGATGCTGGACCGGGCCGGGCGGATCAAGCCCTGCGGCGGCGCCGTCCCGCCCCGGCTGATCCAGGATTTCCATATTCCGGACAGCCAGATCGTCGCGAAGATC
>JAUHWJ010000172.1 GCA_030424705.1 Alphaproteobacteria bacterium
GCCGCAATCGACATGGTGGCACTCGCCGGTGACGCCGGAGGCGAGGTCGGAGAGGAGGTAGAAGCCGGCCTTGCCCACATCGTCCTGCGTCACGTTGCGGCGGAGGGGCGAGTTCAGCTCGTTCCACTTCAGGATGTAGCGGAAATCGCCGATCCCGCTCGCCGCCAGGGTCTTCATCGGGCCGGCGGAGAGGGAGTTGACGCGGATGTTCTTCGGGCCGAGGTCCATCGCCATGTAGCGCACGGAGGTCTCCAGCGCGGCCTTGGCGACGCCCATCACGTTGTAATGCGGCATCACCTTCTCCGCCCCGTAATAGGTGAGCGTGACGAGGGAGCCGCCCTCCGTCATCAGCTTCTCCGCGCGCTGGGCGATGGCGGTGAAGGAATAGCAGGAGATCATCATCGACTGGGCGAAATTGCCCGCCGACGTGTCGACATAGCGGCCCGTGAGCTCGTTCTTGTCGGACCACGCGATGGCGTGAAGCACGAAGTCGAGCCCGCCCCATTCCTTCCCGATCCGGTCGAAGACGGCGTCGATCGAGGCGCCGTCCGTCACGTCACAGGGCTCGACGATGGGGGCGTTCACGCTTTCGGCCAGCGGGCGCACGCGCTTTTCCAGCGCCTCGCCCTGGAAGGTGAAGGCGAGTTCCGCCCCCTCCCGCGCGCAAACCTCGGCTATGGCCCAGGCGATGGACATCTTGTTGGCGACGCCCATGACGAGGCCGCGCTTGCCGGCCATAAGCCCCGTTTCCCGACCCATCCGACCGTCTCCCGCCATGCTGTCGCGCTCCGGGCTTTAAGGGTTTTGGCGGGGGCGGGCAAGGCGGGGCGGAAGGCTGGCGGATGCGAGACGAAGGGCTCGCCTTCCCCCGGGGCCGGATGACCGCCCTCCCCCCGGCTTCAGGTTATCCTGTCGATGCTGGCGCGGATCTCCTCCGGTTCGAACACGCGCTTCCAGTCATCCCGCATCAGGACGGGCTTGCCGAACTCGATGGCCTTGTTGCATGCGTCGGAGAAGACCCCCTCCACCTCCTTGAAGATGACGGCGCCGAGGATGTTCATGTGGCCGAGGAGGAAATCCCGCGCCGCTTCGGGCGGCACGCCGCGGGCGATCACCTCCTCCATCGCCTCCCGCATCACGACGAGGAGGGAGGCGGCGACGGTTTCCGAAAGGCCCGGCTCCAGCAGCGCCATGCCTTCGAGCGTGACGCGGTGGGAGCGGGCGACGGGGGCGTAGATCGTCCGCGCCACGCGCTCGCCGAGGGCGTAATCCGCCTCCGGGCCCTGCATCAGGGCGTTGACGACGCCCTGCTTCGCCGCGATGCCGCCAAAGAAATCCCGCTTGGCCGCCGGCTCCGTCTCGTCGTTGAAGATCGGCGGGTGGCAGGGATGGGTGACGAAATAGGTGACATCCGCCCGCTCCGGCAGATGCCCGGCGAAGGGCGCCGCCGCGTCGAGGCAGATGATCATGGAGCCGGCGGGGGCCTTGGGAACGATGGAGGCGGCGACGGCGCGGATCGCCGTGTCGGGCACGGCGAGGACGATGACGCGGGCGCCGTCGAGCGCCTCCTCGGCGGTGACGCAATCGACGCCGAAGGCGGCCTTCACCCGCGCCCTGCCCTCCTCCGAGACCTCGACGCGGACTGTCTCGAACTCGGAGGACTTCGCGAGGTTCGCGCCGAGCCGCATCCCCATCTTGCCGCCGGCGCCGAAGAGGGCGAGCCTGATCATTCCTGCATCCTTTCCGCAGTCGGGCGGCGAGCGCCCCTTTTCAAACTGGTATGATGAGTTGATGATCGGGCCGGCGAGTCAAGGGGAGTGATGATGAAGGAGACGGGGTTGCCGGAGGGCCTGCTCGTCGCCTGGTATGGCGACGACTTCACCGGGGCCGCCGCGGTGATGGAGGCGCTGGCGTTTTCGGGCCTGCCCGCGCTCCTCTTCCTCGAACCGCCGACGCCGGAGCGGCTTGCGCGCTTTCCGGGGCTGCGGGGCGTGGGCCTCGCCTCCACGGCCCGGACGTGGAGCCCCGAGCGGATGGCGCGGGAGCTGCCGCCGGCCTTCGCCGCGCTCCGGGCGCTGAAGCCGGCGATCCTGCATTACAAGGTCTGCTCGACGCTCGATTCCGCGCCCGGGATCGGCTCCATCGGCAGAGCGATGGAGATTGGGGCGGATCTCTATGAGTCGAGCCTCGTTCCGGTCCTGATCGCGGCGCCGCAGATGCGGCGATACCAGTGCTTCGGCCATCTCTTCGCGGGCGCGGGGGACGGCGTGTTCCGGCTGGACCGGCACCCGGTGATGGCGCGCCATCCGGTTACGCCGATGGACGAGGCGGATGTGGGGCTGCATCTCTCCCGCCAATCCGAGCGGATCGAGGCGGACTGCGTGACGCTGGAGGCGCTCGCCGCGGCCGATCTCAGGCGGCCGGTTCGCGCGGACGGGCGGATCGAGGCCGTCACGCTCGATTCGGTCGATGCGGCGAGCGAGGCGGAGGCGGGGCGGCTGATCTGGGAGGCGCGGGAGAGCACGCCCTTCGTCGTCGGCTCGCAGGGCGTGGAATATGCGCTTGTCCGGCATTGGCGCGCGCGGGGCTGGCTGGAGGCGCCGCCGCCGCCCTGCGGGATCGGGCGCGCGGCGCGGACCTTGGTCGTGTCGGGCTCCGTCTCCCCCGTCACCGCGGCGCAGATCGCCTGGTCGGGGCGGAACGGCTTCGCGCTCATCCCGTTCGACGCAGCGGCGGCGGCTTTCGGCGGCGCGGCGCTGGAGGCGGAGATCGCCCGGGCGCGGGAGGCCGCGCTCGCCGCCATCGGCGCGGGGCGGGACCCGCTGATCCACACGGCGGCGGGGCCGGACGACCCGGCCGTCGCCCGCTTCCGGGAAGCCTGCGCCCGCGCGGGGGCGGAGACGGAGGCGGTGAACCGGCGGGTGGGGGAGAGCCTCGGCGCCCTCCTCGCCGCGCTGCTGGCGGAGGCGGGGCCGGCGCGCGCCGTGGTCTCGGGCGGGGACACGTCGGGCCACGCCACGGGGCGGCTCGGGCTCTTCGCGCTCTCCGCCCTCGCGCCGACGATCCCCGGCGCGGCGATCTTCCGCGGACATGCGGACGGGCCGATGGACGGGCTCGAGATCGCGCTCAAGGGCGGGCAGATGGGGGCCGAGGATTACTTCGGCGACGTTCGCGACGGAGGAGGCAAGGCATGAGCCGGGTGACGGCGACTTACGAGATCGAGTCTCCCGTCGGCGTCGCGCGCGCCGCCGAGGTGCTGGCCGGGGAGCAGTCCACCGGCACCTTCGTGCGGCTCGCGGCGGAGACGGATGCGTTGCGCGAGCGTTCCGCCGCGCGGATCGAGGCGCTGGAGATCGCCGGCGTCTCGGATCGGCCCGCGCTGCCCTGCCGGCTGAAAGGGGAGCGGTTCGAGCGCGGGACGGTCACGATCAGCTGGCCTGTCGGCACGTTCGGAACCTCGCTCCAGACGCTGATGGCGACGGTCGCCGGCAATCTCTTCGAGCTGGCGGAGCTTTCCGCCTGCCGGCTGACCGGGCTGACGCTGCCGGAAGAGTTCGCCCGCGCGCATCCCGGCCCGCATTTCGGCGCGGCGGGGACGCGTGCGAAGATGGGCGGGCATGAGGGGCCGCTGATCGGGACCATCGTGAAGCCGAGCGTGGGCCTCAGCCCGGAGGAGACGGGGGCGCTCGCCGCGAGCCTCGCGGAGGCGGGGATCGACTTCATCAAGGACGACGAGTTGCAGTCCGACGGGCCGGATTGCCCGCTCACGGAGCGCGTCGCCGCCGTGATGGCCGTGCTGAACCGCCATGCGGACCGGACGGGGAAGCGCATCGTCTACGCCTTCAACATCTCGGGCGAGGTGGACGAGATGCGCCGGCGGCTCGACCTTCTGAGCGCGCACGGCGCGACCTGCGCGATGGTGTGCCTCAACGCCGTCGGCCTTTCCGGGCTTCGCGACGTGCGGAACCACAGTCCGCATCTCATCCACGGGCACCGGGCGGGATGGGGGCTCTTCTCGCGCTCCCCGCATATCGGGGTCGCGTTCCCGGTGATGCAGAAATTCTGGCGCCTGGCCGGGGCGGATCATCTCCACGTGAACGGGCTCGCGAGCAAGTTCACCGAGCCCGACGCCTCGGTGGCGGCCTCCGCGCTCGCCGTGCAGGCGTCGGTTGCGGAAGGGGGGCCGGCGCATCCCGCCATGCCGGTCTTCTCCTCAGGGCAGACGATTTGGCAGGTCGGGCCGACGCGCGCGCTCCTCGGGAATGACGACCTGATCTTCTGCGCCGGGGGCGGCATCCTCAGCCATCCGGGCGGGGCTGGGGCCGGCGTGCGCGCGCTCCGGCAGGCGGCGGAGGCGGCGCGGGACGGGGTGACGCTCGAAGACGCCGCCGCCCGACACCCGGAGCTTGCGGCGGCGATGAAGGCCTTCCCGCCGGTCGCCTTCGGCTGAGGGGCGTTCAGGCGGGCGTGACGAAGGCGACGGCGTGGGCGCCGAGCGCGAGCTTCCCGCCCTCGACGGCGACGCGCGGCGCCGCATCCCGCCAGCCCGTCCCGGCGACGGCGGCGGGGAAGGCGCCTTCGTCCAGCAGAACCGCCTCCATCGGCCCCGCAGCGCCCGAGAGGGCGATGTCGACCGGCTCGCCGGTGAGGTTCGCGAGGATGAGCCGCGCGCCGCCCTCCGCTTCGACCGCCAGCGCCTGCACCGCCCGTGGCGCGCCGCTCTCCGCGGAGAGCGGCCGGCCGCGAAGCGCGGCATAGGCTGCGAGGACATGCCAGGACGGGCGGAGCGCGGCGCCCGCCGCATCCATCCAGGGCGAAGCCTCCGGACCGGGGACATGGATAACGCCGGAAGGCCCGGCGATGGCGGCGAGCGTCACCGCCTCCACGCCCGCGCGGGCGGCATGGGCCAGATAGCCGGCATACCAGGCGGCACCGAGCAGCCCGCGCTCACGCGGGTCCACCCTGTTCATCGCCTGCCGGATGTTGTTCGGGTTCTCCGCCGGAACCGCGCCATAGGGATTGTCCCGCATCGCGATGGCGGCGGGGAAGATCCAGTAGGGCTTGCCGGCGGCGAGCGCACGGGCGGAGGAGAAGATGGAGGGCAACGCCTCCAGATTCTCCGTGACCGAGAGATCGTCCCCGGCATGGACGATGGGACAGCCGGAATGGCAGATGAAATCGAGGAGCGCGGCGGGCGGGCGCTTCCGGTTCAGTTCGGTGAAATAGCTGAACATGCCGCCGCCGAACGTGACGCCCGGAAAAGCCGCGCGCCCCTCGGCGAAGAGGGTCTCCCATGAGGGCGCGGGCGGGAAGACGGAGCCCGGGAGCGTGCATTTGAGGTCAGAGGCCGGCGAGATCGCGACGCGCCCGAAGGCGGCGCCGCCCGCCCGCGCGGCCTCCGCGATGAAGGCGAGGTCGCGCTTCAGGATGGCGGGGTCCGCCGTCGGCGCGCCGGATGCGTCCTCGCAGGGGACGACCGCCTCCAGCACCAGCTCTGCGCCCGTCTCCCGCCCGAGCGC
>JAUHWJ010000173.1 GCA_030424705.1 Alphaproteobacteria bacterium
GGCCAAGAGCTTGCGGAAAGTTGGCCGTTTTCGACCCGCGCCCCGTCGTGACGGCGACGGCGGTTCGGGGTAGGCTGCTCCTCGAAGCGGAGGGAAGCGCGCCATGATGCGGAGGGACCGGGCGGAACGAAGGGGCGGGCGGCCGCTCCCCGGCCCTTCGGGCGCGCGCTTCGCGGCGCCCTATCTCGCCGTCGCAATCCTGATGATGGCGGGGGCCTTCGGACTCTCCCGTCTTGTCGAGCCCCGGCTCGGCCCAGGCCTCGCGCCCTTCGCGCCGGCGCTCTCCATCCTCCTCGTCTTCGGCCTCGCCTTCCTCCTCTTCCGCCTGCGCGAGGCGCGGCGGGCCGGCGCGGCGGCGGCGGGCCTGCCGCTGGAGGCCTTCCTCTCGGAAGGCGGGGTCATCGCCCCTCATCTCGACGGGGCGGCGCGCAGGCGCGCGCTGTCCGCCCTCCGGGGGCTGGCGCGGCGGGGGGATGTTCTGGCCATCGAGATCGACCCGGATTCGGTCGACGCCGGGACGGCGGACGCGGTGACGATCCTCACCACGGCGCCGGCTCATCTCGTCGGCACATGGGAGACGCGGCTTGGAGCCGAAGTCGTCGGCCCCGGCGCGGCCGCGCCGCGCGGGGCGCGGCGGCTGAGATTCGTGTGGGATTAGGGAAGGCCGCCCGATCCGGCCGGGCGGGGGCGCGGCGCTTCCGCTCTCCCCTTGGCCCGGTCGACCAGACCGGGCCGCGGCCTCCCTCCCGAACGGGAGGCCGCATCGCGACGGCGCGATCCGCACAAGCGTCTGAGGTCCTGACGCCATAAACCGCTGAAAATCAATCGTTCCGAGGCGGCCGCCCGAGGGAGGCCGCGGCCCTTCGCGTTCCGTTCGGGCGTTGCGCAGCCTGCTCGCGCGCTTATTCCAGCAGGCTCACCACCGGGCAGGCCAGCGTCTCGCGCAGCGCTTCGACCAGTTCCTCGACGGTCTCGGTCGTCACGACCAGCCCGCCGGTCTTCTCGGCCATGCAATCCGCCTTGTGGACGCTGTTGTCCGGCCGGAAGAGGGGATGGCCCTCGAGATCGGGCTGAAGCTGGAAGCCGATCACATGCACAATGAGGCCGGCGCCCTTCGCGGCGAGTTCGGCGCCGAGCGCGCAGGGCGAGCCGCCGCATGTCTCCCGCCCGTCGGTGACCAGCACGACGACGCCGGGCTTCGCCGTGTAGTCCAGCGCGTCGGCGGCGCGGCGCACCGCGGAGGTGAGCGGCGTGTCTCCGTCGGGCCGGAGCGCCTCGACCTCGCCGATGATCCGCGGCGCCGCGTCCTGCACCGGCGGGAAGCGGAGATCGACGCTGTCGCAGCTCTTCGGGTGGCCTTGCGGCCCGTAGGTCACGAGGCCGAGGCGGCGCCAGGCGGCGATCTCCGGCATTGCGCGGCGCACCGCCTCGCGCGCCGCGACGATCCGGGGTTCGCCCTCAGTCCCCGGCGCGGGTTCGGACATCGAGGCGGAGCCGTCGAAGACGATGATGGCGTCCGAGATGCAGGAGGGTTCGGCCGCCGTCGAGAGCGGCCCGAGCAAGGCGGCCGCCAGCGCAAGCCCCTTTCCCGCCTTCGCCATGCCGACCTCCGCCAGAAGCAATGCCTGAGTCACGGTCGCAGGCCGCCGCGAGACTGTCGAGTCCGGCTTCAGGCCCCGCCCGCCTCCGCCTTCACGCGCGCCTTCCGCACCCGCTCTGTCGCCGACTTCAGCTGGCCGCAGGCCGCCATGATGTCTTCCCCCCGTGGGGTGCGGACGGGGGAGGCGTAGCCGGCGCGGTTGACGATCTCCGCGAAGGCCTCGATGCGCGCCCAGTCCGACCGCTCATAGGGCGCGCCGGGCCAGGGGTTGAAGGGGATGAGGTTGATCTTGGCGGGGATGCCGGCGATCAGCTTCACGAGCCGCTTCGCGTCCGCATCCGAATCGTTCACGCCTTTCAGCATGACGTATTCGAAGGTGATCCGCTCCGCATTGGAGAGGCGCGGCCAGGCGCGGCAGGCGTCCAGCAGGGCCTTGATGTTCCATTTGCGGTTGATGGGCACCAGCCGGTCCCGCACCTCGTCCGTCGTCGCGTGGAAGGAGATGGCGAGCATGCAGCCGATCTCCTCCCCCGCCCGCACGATTTCCGGCACGACGCCCGAGGTGGAGAGCGTGATGCGGCGGCGGGAGAGGGAGAGGCCCTCATGGTCCATCGCGATCTTCATCGCGTCCCGCACCTGCTCGAAATTGTAGAGCGGCTCGCCCATGCCCATGAGGACGAGGTTGGAGACGAGGCGGCGCTCGCCGAGCGGCTTGCCCGCGCTCGCCCATTCGCCGAGATCGTCCCGCGCCACGAGGATCTGGCCGACGATCTCCGCCGCCGTCAGGTTCCGCACCAGCGTCTGCGTGCCGGTATGGCAGAAGGAGCAGGTGAGCGTGCAGCCGACCTGGGAGGAGATGCAGAGCGTGCCGCGATCCTCCTCCGGGATGTAGACCGCCTCGACCTCATGCCCGCCGTCGATCCGGAGGAGGTATTTCCGCGTCCCGTCATTCGAGACCTGGCGCTCCACGATCTCGGGCCGCGCGATGCGGAAATGTTCGGAGAGGAAGGCGCGGAAGGGCTTGGCGAGGTCGGTCATCGCCTCCGGGTCCGAAACGCCCTTCTGATAGAGCCAGGACCAGAGCTGCCGGACGCGCATGTTGGCCTGTTTCGGGTCGGCCCCCGCCTCTATGAGCGCCGCGCGCATCGCCTCCCGGCTCATGCCGACGAGGTTCGGCTTCGCCTCCTTCGGCAGGAGGCGCGGCAGCACGCGCGCCTCGGGCGCGAGCGCCTCCTGCACTTTCGGGGCCGTGTCCATCGCCATCCTCTCCGCCGCGCCGCTCACTTGCAGAGCGCGCGCGCCTCCTCCAGCGCCGCGGTGAAGCCCGAGAGCGAGAACGTGTCCACCGTCGTCGTGCCGCGGGTGGAGACGCCCGTCACCTCCGCCGTCGCGCCGCGGCGCATGGCGGCGACGAGGCGCTCGTCGCTCTCGGCGCTGTCGGCCCAGGCGCCCTCGCCGGAGGTGAACATCTCGAACTTGTCCGAGCCGATCTTCACCTCCACGGAGCTTCCCGACCTGAACGGGTAGCCCGGAAGCATGGAGACCTCGTTCTTCACGTTCGCGCCGGGCCGGATCGCCACCATCAGGAAGATGTCGCCCCGGTTCACCGAAACCGGCTTGCCCGAGCGGAGCGCGCGGGAGGAGACGGGCTGCGAGACGATCCAGCATTGCCGGTCCGCCGCCGCGCCCTCCTTGAATATGCTCCAGTCCCGCTTCGCGCCGACGCTCTCGCTCACCGACTGGGCGGCCGCGCCGCCCATCGTGGCGGCGAGGCAGATCGCCGCAACCATCCCGCGCAGGGCGCCGTGACGCGCCAATTCCTTCGTCCTCGTCATGTCTGCTCTCCGCCGCAATGCCGCCGAGGCCTCGCCGCCTCTTTTTTCCGTCATGCCGATGCGGATACTATGATGAAAACGCCCCTCGGCGCCACCCTCCGGCGACGATGCGGCGCAGCCCAGCGCAAGGATCGGGACAAGGCGAGCGTGACAGCAACGACCGACGCCGCCGGCGACGCGGAGCCGGACGACGCCGCCCTGATCCGGCGGATCGCGGAGGCGCGCGACCGGGAGGCCTTCTCCGCGCTCTTCCGCCGCTATGCCGGTAAGATCAGGGGCGCGCTGGTGAAGGCCGGGGCGCGGCCGGACGAGGCGGACGAGGCGGCGCAGGAAGCGATGCTCGCGGTCTGGCGCAAGGCGGGGAGCTTCGACCCGGCGCGGGCGCCGGCCTCCGCCTGGATCTTCGCCATCGCGCGGAACCGGCGGATCGACATGATCCGCCGCGCGCGCCGGCCGGAGCCCGACCCGGAGGACCCGCTCTTCCAGCCGGAGCCGCCGCGCTCCGCCGCCGCGGAGATCGCGGAGCGGGAGCGGGACGCGGCGCTCGCCGCCGCCGTCGCGGCGCTGTCGGAGCCGCAACGGGATGTCGTGCGGCTGGCCTTTTTCGTCGGGCTCAGCCATCCCGAGATCGCGGCGCGGCTCGGCCTGCCGCTCGGCACGGTGAAATCCCGGCTCCGGCTGGCCGGGGAGAGGCTGCGGGCCGCGCTCGGCGCGGAGTTCGCGAGGGAGATGTTCGATGAATGAGGTCAACCCCGTTCTGGCGATGCGGAGCCGCGCCGGCTTCGTCGAGCGGGTCCATCACGGCCGCGTCGCGGTGGTGGACGGGCGGGGGCAGGGCGCGCCGCTGATCGCCGCGCTCGGGGACGCCAAGGCGCGGATGCTGCCCCGCTCCTCCTGCAAGATATTGCAGGCGCTGCCGCTGGTGGAATCGGGCGCGGCGGATGCGGCGGGGCTCACGCCGCGCCATCTCGCGCTCGCCGGCGCTTCGCACCAGGGCTCGGACGCGCATGCGGCGCTCGCGGCGGAATGGCTGGCCTCGATCGGGCTTTCGGAGGCCGATCTCGAATGCGGGCCGCAGGAGCCAGGGGACCGGGAGACGCGGGAGCGGATGATCCGCGCAGGCGAGGCGCCCTCCCAGCTGCACAACAACTGCTCCGGCAAGCATTCGGGCTTCCTCTGCTGCGCGAAGCACATGGGCGCGGCGACGGCGGGCTATGTCTCGCCCGACCATCCGGTGCAGCGCGCCGTGGCGCTGGCGACGGCGGAGATGGCGGGGGAGGAGGTGGGCGCGTTCGCGGTGGACGGCTGTTCGGCCCCGAACTTCGCGCTCTCCCTCGAAGGGCTCGCGCGGGCGGCGGCGCGGGTCGCGGCGGCGGAGACGGCGCTTTCGGGCGCGCGGCGGGACGCGGCGATCCGGCTCCGCGAGGCGATGGCGCTCCATCCGTTCGAGGTGGCGGGGGAGGGGCGGGCCTGCACCGACATCATGCGCGCCGCGAAGGGGCGGCTCATGGTCAAGACCGGGGCGGAGGGCGCCTTCATCGCGATCTGGCCGGAACGCGGGCTCGGCCTCGCGCTCAAGATCGACGACGGGAACGGCGCGGCGGCGGAATGCGCGCTGACAGGCCTCCTCGTCGCGCTCGGCGCGCTGGACGGGGCGGACCCGGCGGTGGCGCGCTATCTCGCGCCGGTCGAGACGAACCGGCGGGGAATCGTCTGTGGCGGCGGGGCGCCTTCGGCGGCGATCACGGGCTTCACGCTCGGTTAACCCCAATATTGGAGAAAGTTCGCCGAAAGGAGCCTCGATCATGCGGGATTCGGCGTTTGCAGTCGTGCAGTTTTCGCCCCGGCGCGAGCCG
Organism: Alphaproteobacteria bacterium; assembly: GCA_030424705.1. GTDB lineage: Bacteria > Pseudomonadota > Alphaproteobacteria > Rhodobacterales > Rhodobacteraceae > Pikeienuella. Next base: position 5,292 of record JAUHWJ010000173.1, read on the forward strand.
GTCGAGGCGGCGTCGGACCTTGAAGCCTATGAGGACCTGATCTTCGAGGCGATAGAGCGGCTGGCGCGGATCGAGGCGCTGACGGCCGGCGGGCGCTTCCCCGCCGTGCGCCGCACCGCGGGCGATCTCGCCGCGGTCGCCCGGCGGCTCGGTCTCCCCTCCCTCGCCCGCGTCGCGACCGATCTTGCGAAGGCGGAGGACGAGCACG
>JAUHWJ010000174.1 GCA_030424705.1 Alphaproteobacteria bacterium
CCGCGCTCTCCACGAGGTCGAGCGCCGCCGCGAGCCCGCCGAGCCCAAGAAGCGCGCCGAGAACGCGCACGAGCACGGCTCCGCCGAGATGCCGAACCAGAGTCACGACCGCTCGGCCTCTTCACCCGGCCGAAGGGGCAACGCTGCGCGCGCGCGGCGGAGGGCGTTGTCGACAAGGACATAGAACTTCCGGACCGCGCCGTCCGACCCCTGGCTCGAAGTTGTCAGGAACAGCCAGAAACCGAAGGCGAAGTAGAGGGCGCAGAGCCCCCAGAGCGCCGGCGCCGGCGGAACGGCGCCATTCGCGGCGAGGCCCTCCACGGTCTTCGTCACGTTCTGGAACACGATCAGGATCGCGAGCGCCACTACCACGCGCCGCCAGACTGGTGAGCGTTTCCCTGCCACCGCGAGCGGCACGGCGATCAGCGGCACGCCGAGAAGGGCGAGCGCGCGCACCAGCCGCCCGTGATATTCCGCAGCATAGCGCGGCTCTGTCGGCAATCCGTCCTCCCCGCGGATACGGACGAGAAGCTCGTCCTGCGTCAGTTCGCGCTCGGAGCCGCCGCGCGGGCGGAAAAAGCCGCTGTCGAGATCGAATTCTCGCTCGAGCAGGAGCGAGTCGAACCTGACGGAAAGCTCGCCCTCCGCCCGGCCGATCGAAACGGCGACCCCGTTCTCCAGCCGGAGCCGCAACGTTCGCGTCTCGGGATTGGGGATGAGAACGCCCCGTTCAGCCGTCAGGATCCGCTCCGCGCCGTCCTCCTCGACCTGGAGGAGGAAGACGCGGGTCAGGTGACGGCCGGTCGGATCCACCTCCTCGGCGGAAATCGTCATGCCCCGGCCTGCGTCGATGAAGGCTCCAGCCTCGACCCTCGCATCCCAGGCTGCGTTCACAAGCTCATGTTTAACTGCTTGAAAAGCGTATCGGGAGTAGGGTTGGAGATAACCGAACAGCAGCAGCGAAAGAATGCCGAGCGCCGCGCCGCAAAGTACGAAGCCCGCGCCGATCCGGCGGATGGACCAGCCCGCGCCCTCCATGGCGTCGAGCTCGTTCTCCGATCCGAGCGAGGTCATCACGGCAATGATGCCGACGGCGAAGGCCGCGGGAAGGGCGAGGCCGAGATAGTGCGGGACGAGATTGAGGGTCATCGAGAGGACGAGGCCGAGCGGCGCTCCCTTCCCGGTCAGCAGTTCGAAGAGACGCAGGACCCGTTCGAGAAGGAGGGCGCCGAGCGTCACAGTGAGGGCGGCGACCATTGGCGTCGCCATCAGACGAAGGAGATAGGCGTCTATCGTGCTGAGCTTGAGGCGCATCATGCTCTCTGAAGGCCGCGCGGCCCGCGCGCCCCAAACCTTTACGGGACGCGCCGGGGCGCCGCAACCGGGCCGCGGCGGCTCTTCACGCTTCGGCGCTGGCGCGACGCGGTCGATTCCCGTAGGTTTCGGATCTGCGGAAGTGTACGTGGAGGCAAGATCGGGAGCCAATGGCCGGCGCCGCCAGAAAGACGTCTCGCATGGAAGAGCTTGAGGCGAGGCTCGCCGAGGCGGAGGATCTCCTCCTCGCACGCGAAGAGTTGTTTCGCATCTTCAACAAGTTCGCGGTCGACATTATGGCCATCGACTCCGAACAGGAGTTGATGTGGCATGTCGCGCGGGAAGTCGTCGGCAAGATGGGCTTCAACGATTGCGTGATCTATCTGACCGATCCGCTCGGCGCCTATCTGCGCCAGGTTGCGGCGCTCGGCGCGAAGAACCCCGAAGGCTATGATATCGTCAATTCCCTCCGGATCCGCATGGGCGAGGGCGTGACGGGCAAGGTGGCGGCGAGCGGAAAGCCGATCATCGTGACCGACCTCTCGAAGGAGCCTTCATACATCCCCGATCTCGAACCGGCGTTGAGCGAGATCTGCGTGCCGATGATGATCGACGGCAAGGTCGTCGGCGTGATCGACAGCGAAGAGGCTTCGGCCAATGTCTTCACCGCCAACCACCTCTCGATTCTGACGACGATCGCGGCCATCGTCTCCTCGAAGCTGAAACTCCTTCGCGAGGCGGAAGACGCCCGGCGCCGCAATCTCGAGCTTGAGCGCACGCGGGAGCGGCTGGAGCGCGCCCGACGCGAGGCCGAGAGCGCGAGCCGGATCAAGAACGCATTCCTCGCCACGCTGAGCCATGAACTCCGGACGCCGATGAACGGCGTGATCGGGATGGGTGAACTCCTCGCGCATACGAATCTCGATGATCGCCAGCGCCAGTTCGTGGACGTGCTGCTCGCCTCAGCCAAGTCGCTGACCGGCCTGATGGACGACCTGCTCGACATCTCGATGATCGAGGCGGGGGAGATGCGGCTTCAGATTGGCGATTTCGACCTTGAGGACATGACGCGCACGCTTGTCGGCGCCATTCAGGCGATGGACGTAGCGCGGGAGACGGAGATTACCCTCGCCCTCGACCCCTCGCTGCGGGGGTTCTGGCGGGGCGACGGCAAGCGCGTGCGGCAGATCCTTTCCAATCTCCTCAACAACGCCGTGAAGTTCACCGGCAAGGGGCATGTGCATGTGCGCGTGCGGCCTTTGGCCAACGGCCTCCGCTTCGAGGTTCAGGATGATGGCCCTGGCGTTCCCGCCGGCCAGCTTGGAGCCATCTTCGACCGTTTTCGCCAGGTCGAGCAGACCGAATCCCGCCGACATGGCGGGGTGGGCATTGGGCTCAACATTTGCCGCCAGCTCTGCCTCGCGATGAAGGGAGAAATCGGCGTCGAGAGCGAGGAGGGCGCGGGCGCGCTCTTCTGGTTCGAATTGCCGCTTGTCCGGGTCAGCGTGGCGAAGTCAGCGTGAAGCGGCCGCGGTCGGCGAAACCGGCCGGGCCGAGCGCGCGACGAAGGATCTCGAACCGCCAGCCCGCCTCTGTCTCACGGATACGCATGAGGCGCCACTCGGCCGGCGCGGCGCCGCGCCCCGGGGGCGTGGAGGCGGAGGGGCAGCCCAGGACCGGGATGCGCCCGGCGGCTCCGTCGATCCAGGAGAGCTCGTTCCGGTGATCGTGCCCGTGGAGCACGAGCGCCGCCCCGGCCTCGGCGAGGGCGGCGGAAAGTGCGACCCGATCCCGCAGCGCCTTTCGCGGGCTCGCAAGGTCGGTCGGCGGATGGTGGATCAGGACGATCCGGCAGAGCCCCGCGGCGGCGTCGAGCGCGCGGCGAAGCGCGCGGATCTGCGCAGCGCCCGCCTCGCCTTGCGCGAGGAAGGGCGCAGTCGGGATCGCCGTCGAAACGCCGAAAAGCGCCACCGGCCCGATGCGCCTGAGCATCGGCCAGGCTCCCTCAGGCTGGTCCCCGCGGGTGAACGGCGCGTAGGCCGCTTCCCGCGCCGCCTCCGCGCCCGGCGCGATCGCCTCATGATTGCCGGGAACGAAGCTCAGGGCCTCCGGCGGGCCGAAGCTGGACAGCCAGGAAGCGGCGGCGGCGAACTCGCGCGGCAGGCCGAAATTTACCGCGTCTCCCGTCATCGCCACATGGTCGGGACGATGTGCGAGGATGTCGTCCCGCAGCGCCTCCGCCACCGCACGGAGATGGAGGCGGCTCCGCCGGCGGGCCCAGTTGAGCGCGCTCAGCCCCCGCTTTCCGAGCAGTTCAAGCGGCGCGAAGCCCCCGTGGAGCGGGAGATGCGCGTCGGTGAAATGCGCGATCGTGAAGCCGGGCATCGCCGTTCCTCGCCGTGGCGCACGGCTTGCGAGGCCGCGGCCGAGCCGATAGGGGAGACGCACCCTTTCGCCGAAAGCCGCGCCTCATGTCCAGCCCGATCGGCCTGATCCGCAACCGCGCCGCGACCCGCGCGGCGCGCGGAGCGCCGTCCGGGGCGGGCGAGATCCTGCGCATGCCGGAGGATTTCGCCGCGCTCGAGGCCGCGCTTTCGGAATTCCGGGAGGCCGGGGTCGCCGCAATCGTGATCGAGGGTGGGGACGGAACGGTGCGCGAGGTCGTAAGCCGCGCCTTCCGGCTCTGGGGGGGAGCCCCGCCGCCCTTCGCGCTGCGGCCGACGGGCAACACCAACCTGATCGCCCGCAGCGCGGGGCGCGCGCCGCGGGGCGTCCCGCTCGCGCCGGAGCGGCTGAGTCGGCGCGCCCTTCCGGTGCTGAAGGCCGAGCGCGCAGGGGCGGAGGCGATGCGCGGCTTCATCGCGGGGGCAGGGGCCTACGAGGCGGCGACGCGTTTCGCGCGCGAGGAGATCGGCGCGCGGCACGGGTTGCAGGTTCTGCTCGCGGTGCTTCGGCTTCTTCGCTCGAGGGCGCTCCGCGGACCCTGGCCGATCGGCTTCTCCGCCTCGATGGCGGCGCCGGAGAGCGCGCCGCGGATGCTCGTCGCGGCCACCTCTTTGCCCGGTGCGCTCCTCTTCGGCCTCTCGCCCTTCTGGGGCGGCGGTACGGGGCGGCTGCGCTTTCTCGACATCGCGGCGGAGCCTCCGCGGCTCGCCCTCGCCGCTCCCTTCGTCGCGCTCGGGCGGCCCCGGCGCTGGATGGCGGAGGCTTATCGTAGCGGCCGATCCGAGGCGGCGACCCTGCGGCTCGAGACGCCTTTCGTGCTGGATGGCGAGCCCTTCGCGCCCGGTGCGGACGGGCTCGTCAGATTCTCTGCGAACGAGACCGCGACATTTCTCTCCGCCTGACCGGCTCGACTTGAACCCCTTGAGCGGGTATCCCCGGCGCTCAAACGACACGGGAGCGCGAAGCCGATGGCCGCCGCCGAAGAGATCGAACCCAGACCCTCCGCCAAGCCGGCCACGTTGAACCGGCCGATCCGCAAGTTCGTGAAGAAGCGCGGCAAACGCCTCATGCGCTGGGTGGCGCAGTTTCAGGCGAAGGACGGGCTGGTGCCCGACACGCCCTTCATCGGCAATGATCATTTCCCGTTTCTCCGCGAGTTCGAGGAGAAATGGGAGGCGATGCGCGAGGAGGTCCTGGAGATCCTGAAGCATCGCGAGGCGATCCCCGGCTTCGAGCAGGTTTCCCCCGACCAGCATCGCATCGCCAAGGCGCAGCAGTGGAAGACCTTCATCCTCTACGGTTTCGGCGACCGGCTGGAGAAGAACTGCCGCCAGGCGCCGGTGACGGCGGAGATGCTCTCCCGTGTCCCGAACGTGCAGACGGCGTGGTTCTCCATCCTCGCGCCCGGCTACCACATCCCGGCCCATACCGGGGTCACGAAAGGCATCGTGCGCGCCCATGTCGGTCTCATCATCCCGAAGGAGCGGGAGAAGTGCCGCATTCGGGTGGCGGAGGAGGTTCGGGCGTGGAAACAGGGCGAGGCCTTCGCCTTCGACGACACGTTTGAGCACGAGGTCTGGAACGACACCGACGAGGAGCGCGTGATCCTCCTCTTCGATTTCGACAGGCCCATGCGGTGGCGGGGGCGCCTGCTCAACAAGTTGATGCTGAACCTGATGAAGCTCACCGCCTTCTATCAGGAGCCGAAGAAGAACCTCGCCGATTTCGAGGCGCGCT
>JAUHWJ010000175.1 GCA_030424705.1 Alphaproteobacteria bacterium
CGCGTGAAGGCCGAGGCGCGGCCGACCGGCCCTTCCATCAGCACGGCGACGATCCGCCCGCCCTCCCGCAGCATCGGCGTCAGCGCCTCGGGCGCGCGCGCGACGCCGCCATTGATGAAGATCGCATCGAAGGGGCCATGCGCCGGGTCGCCCTTCGCCGGGTCGCCTGCGGTGAGGATCGCATTGTCGATCTGCTCCGCCGCCAGACGCTCCGCCGCCTCCGCCGCCATCTCGCCGTCGGGCTCGATCGCGATCACCGCCGCGGCCATGCGCGCGATCACGGCCGTGGAGTAGCCGAGGCCCGGGCAGAGATCGAGCACGAGATCGTCCGGCCCGATCCGCGCGCCGTCCAGCATCTTGGCGAAGTCGCGCGGGGCCAGCATCTCCCGCCCCGGCGCGAGCGGGATCGGCGCATCCGAATAGGCGACGGCCTGCAGGCGGCGCGGCGTGAACCGCTCACGCGGGATGGCGAGCATCGCCTCGATGATCGGAAAGCTCGTCACGTCCGAAGGGCGGACCTGCCGGTCCACCATCGCCGTCCTCGCCACCGCGAAATCATGCGCCATGCTCTCGCCCATCCGCCTCGTCTCCCGGCCCGCCGCCTGCGCTCCGCGGTCTTTGCCACAGCCCCGCCCGCCCCGCAACGCCGCAAGCCGCCGCGCTCTTGCCGCCCTGCGGGCGCGTTGCTATAGGCCCGTAGCAGGGCGACGTGGCGGAATGGTTACGCAGCGGATTGCAAATCCGTGCATCCCGGTTCGATTCCGGGCGTCGCCTCCATGACTTAGGGTCATGCGCTATCATCTGTTTACGCTCTGGGGCAAAAGCACGGTCGGCGGCTCTGGTCCGTTCCGCTCTTTCAACACGACAACCCGGACGACCGGACGGGCGCCTTCGCCCATGGCGGCCCGGCGCCGGCCTGCGGGCGGCTGTTGCTGACAAGCTCCGACGGCGCCCTTCTCAGCTTCGACCCGGCGACGGGCGCGGCGGGGGCGAGCCTCCCCATCTCCGGCGTCCCGCCGGTGGTGGCGGACGGGACGGTTTATGTGGTCACCACGGGCGGCGAACTGGTCGCGCTCCGCTGAGGCGGGGCGTGTGCGCACAGTGCGCAGGGGGGTCAGGGCGTTGGGAACGCTCGGTTTTCTGATTTACGACATTTTTGTGACAGTGTGAGGCGCAGGCCGCCGCTGCGTCCGCAGCCCCGGCCTTGAGCCGGGGCCTCGCGGGGGAGGGCGCTCCGTTCATCGGGGCCCCGGATCAAGTCCGGGGCTGCGGGAGGGCGGGCTAAGCCTCCAGCGGGAGGTCAGGGAACTGGCGGGAGAGGCGCTCCATCTCAGCGAAGTCGAACCCGTATTCCGCGGAAAGCCGCTTCGCCTCCGCCTCCCGCGCGCCGCGGTTGACCCCGGCGCGGGCGCGGACGAGGAGGCAGGCGATCAGCCAGCCCGCCGCGTTCCGCCGCTCCGGGTGCTGCGGCTGTTCGGCGAAGGCGGCCTCCCGGATCGCCAGCGCCTCCCGCAACAGGGGCTCGGCCTCCGCCGCGTCCCCGACCCGGAGCCATGAGGCGCCGCTGTTCATCGCGCCAGTGGCGAGCCGCGCGTCGCCCTCCGGCAGGACCGCCCGCCAGATCGAGTGCGCCGCGCCGTAGAGCCGCGCCGCCGCGCGCCTGCGCCCCTGATCGCTCCGCACCGCGCCGAGATTGTTCAGCGCCAGCGCCACCGGCGCCGTGCGCCGCCCGAAGAGGCGGCGGCGGAGGGCGAGGGCGCGCTGATGGAGCTTCGCCGCCTTCGGCAGACGCCCCTTCGCGCCGGCGCGGGCATGGGCGACGAGGAGGCCGCCTAGCATGTCGAGGCTGTCCGCCAGATCGGCGGAATCGGGTCGGTGCGCCTCATGGAGCGCCACGGCCCGGCGCAGGGCAGCCTCCGCCGCCTCCCATTGGTGGAGGCGCTGATAGGCGGCGCCGAGATTGGCGTGGGCGACGGCGAGATCCCGGTCCGCCTCCTTCAGGCGGGCCTCCATGATCCTCAGGCTCTCCTCCGCCATCGGCAGGCGGCCCTGATAATCCGCGATGGCGTCGAGATAGCCCCCCACCTGATTGAGAAGGTAGTTCCAGGCCGCGACATCCGGCGTCGCGCCGCCGGCGAGGAGGGCGCGGACATGCGGGGTGAGGCGGGCGCAGAGGGGGTAGTTTTTCGAATTCTGCGCGCTATGCTCGCCGCCGCCGCCCGGATAGACCGCCGCCAGCAGCGCGACGGACGCCGGGGCGAGGGCGTTTTCCCCGATCACCCGCAGCGCCAGAGCCGTCATCCGGTGCATAGCGCGGGAATCGCCTGTTCCGGTCAGAAGCGAGCGGGCGGACAGCTCCGTGAAGGCGTCGCGGATGCGGAAAGGGTCCTGCGCGAGGGACTGGATTGGTTCGGGCATGAGGTCCGTGACCCAGTCTTCGTTCCACCACGGCCCCCCCGGCGCATTCGCGATCAGTTTCGGCCCCAACCCCTCCGGCGCCCAGAAGGAACAGAGCTGCGCGACGATTTTTGAGTCATCGCTCAATTTCTCGTAGCTGAGGCGGACGGCGCCGAGGAGGGACGTGGGGTAGCCCTCGTTCACAGGTGCCCGCGCCATCGCCTCCTTCAGATGCGCCTCCCCCTCCGCAAATCCCATCCCCTCCGCCTTCAGGAACCCGCCCATCAGGACGAGGGCGAGGGGGAGGCCGCCGAGCGCCTCGGCCAGCGCCCGCGCCGCCTCCGGCTCCTCCGCCTGCATGAGAAGGCGGGGCGCCGGGTCCTCCGGAGTCTTGAAGGGGAGGGTTTCTATCTCGAACGGCGCCCATCCGGCCCATCCCTGCCCCTGCCGCGTGGTGACGAGGATATGGGCGCCGGCGGGGAGCAACCCCTCGACATCCGCCCGCGTCTCCACGTTGTCGAAGATCAGGAGCCACGGCTTCCCCTCCGCGACCTGCCGCGCGATGGCGGCGACGACCGCTTTCGCTTGGCTTTCCTGCGGCTGTTCGGGAGTTTCGAGGCCGAGCGTTTCGCAAGCCGCGCAAAGGCCACTGATCGCGCTCTGGCGGCTCTCCGCATCGGCCCAGAGGACGCCGTGATAATCGGCCCGATGCGTCGCGGCGTAGTGGCGCGCAAGGGTGGACTTGCCGAAGCCGCCATGGCCCGCGAGGACGGCGCCGGAATTGACGATCTCGACGCCCTTTGCGGGGCCGGTGAGGAGGGCGCGGAGGGTTTCGACATCCTTGTCGCGCCCGAGGACGGGGCGGCCGGATTGGGGGTTGATGACGGGGAGGGGCGGTTCGGGAGGCGGGGGCGGGGTCGGTTCCTGAACGATCCGAACCGGTTGCGGCTCCACCTTGATGACGCGTGTGCGCCGACCGGCCCAGTGAAGAAAACTCCAGATAACGGCGATTCCGCCGACGACGCCAAGGACGCCGAGCAGCACCTTGCCCGACTGGGATTCGAAGAATTCGTACAGCCAATCCATCATCAACGCGCCCCGCCCGCCGGAGTTAACCATACCCCAACCCGCCATCTCACAAAGCGGAACCTTCTCCCCCCGTCCCCGGCCTCGATCAGCGGCTCTCCGGTGGAGAGCCGCAGAGGCCGTCGGCCGGAGGCGCGAGCCGGAGGGCGAGGGGCGCCGAGCCGCCGCGTCGGTCGAAGATCCGGCCGTGCACGCCGCGGTGGGCGCGGACTCGCGCCCGCCGGGGGGCGGCGGGCGCGGGCGGATCAGCCGCGTGTCTGATCCGCCGGGCGCTGTTGGGGGCGGCGCGGCGACCCCGGGCCGGGGCGTCATGCGCCAAGGCGCCCCCCCGCTGGACGGGCGGCCCCCGTCAGCGTATGGGGCGGCGATGAGCTATGTCGTCGCCCTGATCGGACGGCCCAATGTTGGCAAGTCCACCCTCTTCAACCGGCTGGTCGGCAAGCGCCTCGCGCTGGTCGACGACCAGCCGGGCGTCACGCGCGACCTGCGCGAGGGGGACGGGCGGATCGGCGATCTCCGCTTCCGGGTGATCGACACGGCGGGGCTGGAGGCGGCGGACGCGGAGAGCCTGCCTGGCCGGATGCGGAAGCTGACCGAGCGCGCCGTGGGCATGGCCGATACCTGCCTATTCATGATCGACGCCCGCGCGGGCGCGACGCCGGCGGACCGGGAGGTGGCGGAGGTTCTGCGGAAGGCGGGGGCCGACGTCATCCTCCTCTGCAACAAGGCGGAGGGGCGCGCGGCGGACGGGGCGCATGACGCATGGGGCCTCGGCTTCGGCGAGCCGCTCCCCGTCTCCGCCGAGCATGGCGAGGGGATGCAGGAGATCTACGCCGCGCTCCAGCCCCGGATCGACGCCTTCGAGGCGGCCGCGGCGGCGGAGGAGGCGCCGGACGAGGCGGAGGCGGGCCGCCCGCTCCAGATCGCCGTCATCGGCCGGCCGAACGCCGGGAAATCCACCCTCGTCAACGCCATCATCGGGGAGGAGCGGCTGCTGACCGGCCCCGAGGCCGGCATCACGCGGGACGCGATCGGGCTGGAGACCACCTGGGCGGGCACGCCCGTCCGCATCTTCGACACGGCGGGGGTGAGAAAGCGCGCGCGGGTGGAGGAGAAGCTCGAAAAGCTCTCCGTGGCCGATGCCCTCCGCGCCGTGCGCTTCGCGGAGGTCGTGGTGATCCTGATGGACAATGCCAGCGCCTTCGAGACGCAGGATCTCCGCATCGCGGACCTCGCGGAGCGGGAGGGCAGGGCGGTCGTCCTCGCCATATCGAAATGGGATACGGAGATGGAGCGGGGCACGCGCCTCGCCGCGCTCCGGGAGATGCAGGACCGGCTCCTGCCTCAGCTTTCGGGCGCGCCGCTCGTCACCCTCTCCGCCCTTACCGGGCGGGGGCTGGACCGGCTCCATGCGGCGGTGACGGAGATCGCCGCGATCTGGAACATGCGGGTGACGACGGCGCGGCTCAACCAGTGGCTCGCCGCCCGCACCGCCGCGCATCCGCCCCCCGCGCCCGGCGGGCGGCGCATCCGCCTCCGCTACATGACGCAGGTGAAGGCGCGCCCGCCGAGCTTCATGATCTCCTGCTCGCGGCCCGAGGACCTGCCGGAAAGCTACACGCGCTTTCTCGTCAACGGCCTCCGCGAGGATTTCGGGCTGAAGGGCGTGCCGATCCGCATCGACATGAAGAAGGGCGACAACCCCTATGCGGGCAAGAAGCGGCCCGGCTGAGGCCGGACATATCGGATTGCCCCCCTGCGAAAACGCCGTATGTTCTCGGCACAAGGCGCGAAGCGCCATCAACCGACAAGGGAGACGACCATGAAATTTTCGATGTTGAAGACGACGGCCCTCGCCGTCACCCTCGCCGCCTTCGCGGGCGAGGCGATGGCGACGGAGTGGAACGTCTCCACCTGGGGCAAGCGCCGGGCCTTCACCGAGCATCTGGAGAAGATCGCGGAGCTGGTGAGCGCCAAGACGAACGGCGAGTTCACCATGAACATCTC
>JAUHWJ010000176.1 GCA_030424705.1 Alphaproteobacteria bacterium
CGCGCCCGCCCGGGGCGCATCCGCCGCCCGCCCGGCCGCCGCCGGCCGCGCCTCCCCCGCCTCCGCGAGATGCGCCGCAAGGCGCAGCGCCTCCTGCCGGTAGGCGGTCATCAGCCGCCGCCCGCCGGTTCCGCCCGCGTTCGGGTCCCCCTCCCGCCGCCGGAATTCCCGCAGTATCGCGCCGCGCGCCCGCGCGTTCCGCCGCGGCGGCGGAGCGCCGGGGTCGAGCGCGGCCTCCACACGCCCGGCGGCGTCCACGAGCAACAGCCCCAGCCCGAGCCGCCGGCAGAGCGCCAGCGCGTCCCGCCGCCGCCGCCCCGCCAGCGCCGCGGCCGGAACGGCGAGCGCCACCCGCTCGAAGGCGAGCTGCCGCGCCACGCCCTGCATCACGAGCGCGAGCGTGAAGCCGCGCTTCAGCTCCACCGCCAGCGGCTCCTCGCCTTCCCGCACCGCCAGCAGGTCGCAGGGGCCGACCTCGCCCTTCGCCTCAAAGCCTTGTGAAGCGAGAAACGCCTTCACCGGGGCGTAGAGGCTGGTCTCCGGCGGTTTCGCGGTCATCTTGCCGGTATAGGGGCGCGGGGCCCCGGCGGGAAAGGGGGCCGGCGATGCGGCGATGGATCATGGCGGCGCTCGCGCTCATCGCGCCTGCGGCGGCGGCGGAGACGCCCTGCCCCGTCGAGGCGCCCTGCGCGGCGGGCGGCGGCGAATACGCACTGGTCCTGCCCGAAGGATGGGACGGCGCGGCCCCCCTCCCCGCCCTCGTCTTTCTCCACGGGCACAATTCCGACATGGGCTCGACCCTGCGCATGGCCTCGCTCCGTTCGGCTTTCGTCGATCAGGGCTGGCTCCTGATCGCCCCGCGCGGAGCACGCCAGCAGGAGGGCGCGCCGCGGCGCTGGGCCGGTGTGCAGGACCCGGGCTGGCGGGACGACCGGGCGTTTCTTCTCGCCGTGATCGAGGATGCGGCCCGCCGCGTTCCGCTCGCGGGCAAGCCCGTCATCGGCGGCTTCTCCGCCGGCGGCTCGATGGCCTGGATGATGAGCTGCCTGGAGGGCGCGCGGTTCTCCGCCGTGATCTCCGTCGCCGGCGCGCTCCGCCAGCCTAACCCCTCGCCCTGCCCCGCAATGGCGCCCCGCGCCTTCCACCTCCACGGCTTCACCGATGCGCAGGTCCCGCTCGAGGGGCGCGCGATCCGCGACTGGCGGCAGGGGAGCGTGGCGAAGACGCTGGCCAAGTTCCGCCGCGCCAATCGCTGCCGCGACTGGCCGGAGGCGATCTCCGCCGAGCCCGGCGAATGGCGGAGCCGGGCCTGGACCGGCTGTGAGACGGGCGGCGACCTCCTCTATCTCGAACATGACGGCGGCCACGGCCTGCCCCCCGGCTGGGCCGAAGCGGCGGCGCGCTGGCTCGCGAAGGAATGACCGGCGCCGCCTATCGGCGACAGGAGTTTCCTCTCGCCGCCGCGGGGCGCAGCGCCTAGACTTCGCCGCGAAGAAGCGGAGGAGACGGGAATGAACGCGCTGCTGCCCGATGTGGACCCTGACGGCCTGCTCGAATACTCGGTCGTCTTCACCGACCGTTCGCTCAACCACATGAGCAAGGCTTTCCAGCAGGTGATGCGGGACATTTCGGAGACGCTGAAGGGCGTCTACGCCGCCGACCATGTCGCGCTCGTCCCCGGCGGCGGCACCTACGCCATGGAGGCCGTCGCCCGCATGTTCGCGGGGGGCGAGCGGGCGCTGGTGATCCGCAACGGCTGGTTCTCCTATCGCTGGACGCAGATATTCGAGGCCGGCGCGATCCCCGAAAGCCATGACGTGATGAAGGCCCGCCGCACCGGCAACGCGCCCGACGCCCCCTTCGCCCCCGCGCCGGTGGACGAGGTGGTGGCGAAGATCAGGGAGACGCGCCCCGCCGCCGTCTTCGCCCCCCATGTCGAAACCTCCGCCGGCATGATCCTGCCCGACGACTACATCGCCGAGGTCGCCGCCGCCGCGCATGAGGCGGGCGGGCTCTTCATTCTGGACTGCATCGCCTCCGGCTGCCTCTGGGTGGACATGAAGGCGCTCGGCGTCGACGTGCTGATCTCCGCCCCGCAGAAGGGCTGGAGCGCCTCCCCCTCCGCCGGGCTCGTGATAATGTCCGCCCGCGCGCGGGAGGTCATGGAGGGGCGGAAGAGCTCCTCCTTCGCGGTCGATCTCAAGACCTGGACGAAGATCATGGAGGCCTACGAGGCCGGCGGCCACGCCTATCACGCGACGATGCCGACGGATGCGCTCCGCGGCTTCCGCGACGCGATGAAGGAGGCGGAGGCGGACGGGTTCGACCGGCTGAAGGCCGCGCAACAGGAACTCGGCCGCCGCGCGCGGGAGGCTTTCGCCGCCCGCGGCCTCCGCTCCGTCGCGGCGGAGGGCTTCGCCGCGCCCGGCGTCGTCGTCGCCTATACGGCGGACCCGGAGATCAAGTCCGGCGCGAAATTCGCCCGCGCCGGCGTTCAGGTCGCCGCCGGGGTGCCGCTCCAGGTGGACGAGGGGCCGGATTATTCGAGCTTCCGGATGGGCCTCTTCGGCCTCGACAAGCTCAGAGATGTTGACGGCGCGGTGGCCCGGCTCGAAGCGGCGCTGGACGCGGCGCTCTGAGCCGGGCGGCGCTCAGAAGAGGAAATCCGCCGCGCTGAAATCGCCCTCCGCCGCGTTCTCGACGCGGATGAGGGTGTCGCCGAAGGCGATGGTCACGTCCGCGCCGTCCTGCCCGACGGTGAGGCCGTCGAAGCCACCGGGGCCGCGGATCTCGATCAGGTCCGCCCCGTCGCGAAAATCGCGGATCGTGTCGTTCCCGTCGCGCCGGCCGAACACGAACACGTCGCGCCCCCCGCCGCCGGAGAGCAGGTCGTCGCCCTTCCCGCCCAGGAGCCGGTCGGCCCCGGCGCCGCCGCTGAGGGCGTCCGCCCCGGCGCCGCCGATCAGTTCGTCCCTCCCCGCCCCGCCAAGCAGTCTGTCTCCGCCAGCGCCGCCGAGAAGTCGGTCATTCCCCGCTTCGCCCCGCAACCGGTCCGCCCCGGCCCCGCCGAGGATCGTGTCGCTCCCGAGGCCGCCGAAAAGCGAATCGTCCCCTCCACGCCCGACCATGCGGTCCGCGCCGGCGAAGCCCATGCCCTGGTCGCTTTCGCGCGACAGGAGGATCGTGTCGTCGCCCGCAAGCGCGAAGGCCTCGAACACCCCCTCCTCGTCGGCGAGCAGATCGCTGATCGAAGGGGCGCTCCGCCCGATCCCGGTGAATTCGAGCGCGAGCCGGCCCCCGGCGGAGAAGCGGAGCGCCTCCAGCCTGCCGCCGAATTCCGCTCCGGGGCCGAGCGTGAAGGCCCCGAGAAACTCGAACAGGAAGTCGCCGTCGGCGATGCTGATCCGGCTCTCGCTGCGGGACAGCGAAGGCTCCCCGTCGCCCTCTTCGAAGGCGCTGACATCATTGGTGAAAATCCGGAGAATGGCCAAGGTCGCCTCGTCGTCGCTGCTGACGCGGCTCCATGCGCGCGGCGCTGCGGCGCGTCAAGGCGGCCCGGCGCTCAGAAGAGGAAATCCTCCGCGGTGAAGTCGCCCTCGTTCGCATCCGCCACGCGGATGATCGTGCTTCCGAAGGCGATGGTCACGTCCGCGCCATCCTGCTCGATGGTCAGGCCGCCGAAGCCGCCGACGCCGGAAAGCTCGATCCGGTCGGTTCCATCCTCATAACGGCGAATGAGGTTCTCCCCGTCATTCGCGTCGAAGACGAAGACATCAGCGCCCCGCCCGCCGATCAGCGTGTCGTTTCCCGCCCCGGCGATCAGCCGGTCGTTCCCGCCGCCGCCCTTCAGGTTGTCATCGCCGCCGCCGCCGCTCAGCGTGTCGTTTCCGGCGCCGCCGCGGAGCCGGTCGCCGCCGCCATTGCCGAGCAAACGGTCATCGCCGCCGCCGCCGATCACGAGGTCGTCGCCGCCGCCGCCGCGGGCGAGATCGTCCCCCGCCTGTCCGCGGAGCCGGTCAGCCCCGGCATTGCCGATCACCGTGTCGTCCCCCGCCCCGCCGTCGAGGCTGTCGTCGCCCCGGCGTCCGCGCATGTTGTCGTCCCCGGCGAAGCCGCCGATATCGTCGTCGCCCTGCGAAAGGATGATCCGGTCGTTTCCGGAGAGGATGAAGGCGGAGAACGCGCCGTCCGCGCCGTTAACGAGAAGTTGCTCGAACCGGCCCGCATCCCGGTTCACATTCGTCACGTCGAGTTCCACCGCGCCGCCGATGGAGACCCGGAAGCCGCTCACCGTGCCGCCGATATCGTCGCCGGAGAAGGTGAAGCTCCCGAAATACTCCTCGGTGCGGTTCCCCTGCCGGAGCACGATCCGGCTCGAGGACCCATCCGGGTCCACATCCCCGGCAAGGAAAGGCTCGTCGATGATCGACGCCGAATTGACCCGCACAACCGCCATAGCTTGTCCCGCTCCACATCGCGCCACAACATGTAGCGGAGGGGTATGACGCGAATGCGGTGCCGACAAGCAGAAATTTCTTGCCCGGGCGGCGCCCGGCTTCAGTCAAGCCAGACTTAACCGACCGCCTCCAGCAGCCCCCGCCGGCGGAGCAGCGCGTCGGCCTGCGGGGCCCGGCCCCGGAAGGCGCGCCAGGCCTCTTCCGGGTCCTGCCGGCCGCCGGCGGAGTAGATCGCCGTCTCCAGCCGTTTCGCCGTCTCCGCATCGAACGGGTCGCCCGCCTCCTCGAAGGCGGCGAAGGCGTCCGAGTCCATCACTTCGGACCACATGTAGCTGTAATAGCCCGCCGAATATCCGTCCCCCGCGAAGACATGGGAGAAATGCGGCGTCCTGTGCCGCATGACGATGGATTTCGGCATCCCGATCCGCGCCAGCGCCTCCGCCTCGAAGGCCGGGGCGTCGAAACCCGTCGCGTCAGGCAGGAGGTGCATTTCGAGGTCGACGAGCGCCGAGGCGACATATTCGACGGAGGCGAAGCCCTGCCCGAAATTCCGCGCCTTCAGCACCTTGTCGATCATCGCCTTCGGCATCGGCTCGCCGGTCTTCACATGCCGCGCGAAGCGGGAGAGGATTTCGGGCTCCGTCAGCCAGTGCTCGTAGAGCTGGCTCGGCAATTCCACGAAGTCCCGCGCCACCGAGGTTCCGGCGATGGAGGGATAGGTGACGTCGGAGAGCATCCCGTGCAGCGCATGGCCGAATTCGTGGAAGAGCGTCCTCGCATCCTCGAAGGTCAGGAGCGTATCGCCTTCCGCCTTCGCGAAATTCATCACGTTGGAGATGACCGGCCGCACCCGCCCGCCGAGATTGCGCTGCCCGCGCCAGGCGCTCATCCACGCGCCGGAGCGCTTGGCGGGCCGCGCGAAATAATCCCCGATGAAGACGGCAAGGTGCTCGCCCCCCCGCGTCACCTCCCAGACGCGAGCGTCGGGGTGCGGGCGGGGCGCCGATTTCCGCT
>JAUHWJ010000177.1 GCA_030424705.1 Alphaproteobacteria bacterium
CAGGCGGCGGAGGAGCGGGCGGCGCGGCTCGACCTTCGCGCCGGCGCCCTCCTCGCCGCGGCGGCGGAGCGGCGGGCCGAGGCCGGGCTCGCTGAGGCCGACCCCGCATCCGCCGCCGCCGCCGAGGCCTGGCTCGCCGAGGTCGCGCCGGAGCGGGACGGGGAGGCGGCGATGCTCGATCTTCTCTCCGCCCTACGCCTCCTCGCCGGCGCCGCTTCGGTGGAGCTCATCTCCGCCGCGCCGCTTGAACGCGCCGCCGCCTTCCCTACGCCGGAAGGCGGGTCGGTCGGCGTGGTCGCCGCCGAGGCGCGGATCGTGGCGGATCATGCGGGCCTCGCCCGGTTCCTCGAAGCGGTGGAGGCGGCGCGCCCGGCCCTCCGCGCCGCCGCGCTCGACATCTCCGCAGCCAGCGCCGCCGCGGGGGCGGAGGCGCGGCGGCTCAGCGTCTCCGTCACGGTCGGCGCGCTTTTCCGGCCGGATGGAGGCTGAGCGTGAAGGGCGTGGCCTCCCTCCTCCTCGTCCTCCTCGGCCTCGGCTTCGCCGGCCTCTCCGCGCTCCCCTGGCTCGGGGATCGCGGCTCACCGCCCCCGCCGCCCGGTGCGGGGGCCGCCGCCGCCGCGTCCGCCGCCTTCGCCCCGCCGCAGGAGGAGGCGACGGACCTCTCCCCCTTCCTCTCCCGCCCTCTCTTCTCCGCCGCCCGCCGCCCGCCGCCGCCGGAGGCGCCGGGCCTTCCCCTCGCGGACCCGAACGAGGGGCTGCTGTTCGGCGCCTACGAGATCGCGGGCGTCGTCGTCCTCGGAGAGTCCGCCCTCGCCATGCTGCGGGACCGGGAGGGGCGGCTCCTCCGCCTCCGCGCCGGCGACAGCGTGGAGACCCCGGAAGGCGCGGCGGAGCTGATCTCCGTCGGGCTGGACGGCTTGACCTTCCGGCATCGCGGCGCAACGGTCGTCGCGCCGGTGAGACGCGAGGGGGCGAGCACGGAATGAGACGGACCAGCGGCGCCATCGCGGCCCTCGCCCTGATGCTTTCGGCCTGCGTTGAGGGCGAGGGGCTCCAGCCCCCGTTCTCCTCCGCCGGCCATCTTGACGCGGGGGCCGCCCCATCCCCTTCGACCGAGGGCGCGCCGCCGGCGGCCGTGGTGGCCGAGGCGGGCGGCGCACGGGGCGGCGGGGCGACGCTCCTCGGCCAGTCCCGCGCCGCCTCGCCCACGGGCGCGCGGCTCGCCGGCGCCCCGGCGCTGACGGGCGAGCCGATCTCCCTCGCCTTCGAGAATGCGCCGGTGGCCGACGCCGCGGCGATCGTGCTCGGGGAGGCGCTGAACCTGCCTTACGTGGTCGATCCCTCCGCCGCCGGCCTCGTGAGCCTCTCGGCGCCGACGCCATTGCCGCCCGACGCGCTCCTCTCCGCCTTCCGCGGTGCGCTGGAGGCGCAGGGGCTCTCGCTCCAGCGGGTCAACGGCGTCTGGCGCGTCGCGCCCGGCGGGGCGGCGGCGGGGGATGCGGAGCTGATCCCGCTCCGCTTCATCGCGCCGGAGGAGATCGCGAACGCCCTCGCCCTCACCCTCCCGCCCGAGCAGGTGCGGACGGTGACGGGCCCGGGCGGGAACGCCGTCATCGTCACGGGCACGGCGGAGGAGCGGGACGTCGCGCGCGCCACCGTCGCCGCGCTCGACATCGACGCGCTGGCGGGCAATTCGGTCATGCTCGTCGGCCTCACCAACGCGCCGGCGGACGCGCTGGCCGCCGAGCTTTCCGCCATCTTCGGCGGGGACGCCTCGCCCGGCGCGCGGGAAGGCGACGGCGGGACGCTTGACGCCGGCGGGCTCCGCATCGTCCCGCTCGACCGGCTGGGCGCCGTGATGCTCCTGGCGCGGGACGGGGCGACGCTCGACCGCGCCTTCGAATGGGTCCGGAGGCTCGACCGGCCGCGCGCGGCGGAGGCGCAGCGGCTCTTCGTCTACCGCGTGCAGAACCGCCCGGCCGCCAGCCTCGCCGAGGCGCTGAACGCTCTCTTCGCCGCCGAGACGACGGAGGAGGGCGCACCGCCGGGCGAGGCGCAGCCCCGCATCGTCGTCGATGCGGAGAAGAACGCCCTCGTCATCGCCGCCGCTTCCCGCCAGTTCGACACGCTGGTGGACCTCATCCGCCAGCTCGACAGCGCGCCGATGCAGGTGCTGGTGGAGACCACCATCCTCGAAGTCACGCTGGGGGACAGCCTGCGCTACGGCGTGCAATACGCCTTCTCCGTCGGCAATCTCTTTGACGGGCGGCAGGGCGGCGTGACGCTGACCAATTCGGGCGCGAACATCACGCCTGAATTCCCCGGCTTCGCCTTCACCGTCGGCACAAATCTCGGGCCGGAGGCGATCATCGAGGCGCTGGACGACGTCTCCGACGTCACCGTCATCTCCTCTCCGAAGCTTCTGGTGCGGGACGGGCAGGCCGCGACGCTCCAGATCGGCGACCAGGTCCCCATCGTGACGCGAACGGCGGAGGGGTTCGACGACACGTCCCGTATCGTCAACTCCGTCGAGTACCGGGATACCGGCGTCACGCTCCGCGTCACCCCTCGGGTGAATTCGGGCGGCTTCGTCAGCCTCGGCGTCGATCAGGAAATCTCCTCCGTGACGCCGACGACAACCTCCGGCATCGACAGCCCCACCATCTCCCGCCGCTCGGTCACGACGGACGTGACGATCCGCTCGGGCCAGACGGTCGTGCTCGGCGGCCTCATCCAGGACAATTCGACCGTGGGCCGCCGCGGCATCCCGGTGCTGGGCGAGATTCCCGTGCTCGGAGCCGCCTTTGGCCGCCGGAACCAGAGCGCGGGCCGCACGGAGCTTCTCGCCCTCCTCCGCCCGCACATCCTCGCCACACCCGAACAGGCGGAAGACCTGACCGCGAGGCTCCGCGCGGAATTCGAGGCGATCAGCCGCGCCGCCGCCGTGCGCCTCCGCCGCCCCGGCCGTACGATCTTGCCGGATTTCAACCAGGCGAACCAATGACCTTCTCGCGCGCCGAATACGCCGCCCGGCTCGAAGGCGTCCGCGCCGCGATGGCTGAGGCGGAGCTCGACGCGCTCGTCGTCGCGGACCCGTCCAACATGCACTGGCTCACCGGCTATGACGGCTGGAGCTTCTACGTTCCGCAAGCCGCCATCGTGACCGGTGCGGGCGAACCCCTGCTCTGGCTTCGCCCGATGGACGCGCCGGGCGCGTATCTCACCGCCTGGATCGGGCGGGAGAGTGTGCTGACCTATTCCGAGGAGCTTATCCAGAACCCGCCGCGCCACGCCTTCGACAGCCTCGCCGCGGACCTAGCCGCACACGGCCTCGCCGCGGGGCGGATCGGCGTCGAGATGGACAATTACTATTTCTCCGCCGCCGCCTTCGAGGCGCTGAAGCGTGGCCTGCCGGAGGCCCGCTTCGCGGACGCGACCGGCCTCGTGAACTGGCGGCGGATCGTGAAGTCCCCCGCCGAGATCGCGCTGATGCGGAAGGCCGGCGAAATCACCGCCTCCATGCACCGCGCCGTGCGGGAGGGCATGGCGGAAGGGCGCCCGAAGCACGAACTCGTCGCCGAGGTGCAGCGCGCCGCCGTGCTCGGCGCGCCGGGCGCGTTTGGGGACTACGCGGCGATCCAGCCCATCGCGCCCTCAGGCGTCGAGGCCTCCGCTAGCCACATCACCTGGAACGACCGGCCAATGGCGCGGGGCGAGGCGACCTATTTCGAGATTTCGGGCTGCCACCGCCGCTATCACTGCCCCGTCAGCCGCACCTATCACCTGGGCGAGCCCCCTTCGATCCTCCGCCGGGCCGAGGCGGCGGTGATCCGCGCGCTCGAAGACGCGATGGCGGCGGCGAAACCCGGCGCGCTCTGCGAGGACGTGGCGCGTGAAGTCTACGCCAGCCTCGCCCGCGCCGGCTTCGAGAAGGCGAGCCGCACCGGCTATTCCATCGGCCTCTCCTACCCGCCGGACTGGGGCGAGCGCACGATGAGCCTCCGGATCGGGGACCGGACTGAACTGAAGGAAAACATGTGCCTCCACCTCATGCCAGGCCTCTGGACGCCGGAATGGGGCGTGGCGATCACGGAGAGCTTCGTCGTCACGCCGCAGGGCGGAGAGCGGCTGGCCGACATCCCGCAAGAGATCTTCGTCGCCGCCTGAGCCGGCCGGGCAGGGGCCGCAGATCAGCCGCGGCTCCCGATCCGTTCAAAGCGTGTTGAGAAAACCCTCGCGCCGCATCGCCGGGATGATCGTATTCACCATGTCTCCGCCGATCGCCATCATGGCCGGCGTCATGCGCGACGAAATCTTCGGCATCTTCGCCAGCAGCTCCGCCATCTCCGGCTCGTTGTAGAGTTCGAACAAAAGATCGAGTTCCTGCTCCGTCAACTCCTCAGCATAGATGGAGACGAATTCGGGCTCCGCCTTTTCGAACCGGTCGAGCAGGAATACCGTCGAACGGGCGATGAACTCGTTGCGGTCTCCGCTCGATAGGGACTTGCCGTTTTGCGCGAGGGCCGCCTCGATCTGCCCGAGCGCTCCCTGAGCGAGATCGAGGGCGATCAGACTCAATGCTTCCTCGGTATTGACGAGGTCGTAGACGCGCTGGGCCTTCTCCATCTTGGCCGCCTCGTCCGCCCGAACGGGCGCGGCAAGGCAGATGAAAGCAGCCGCGAAAAGCGAAATCCAGGTTGGCATCCAATAACCCTCCTTCAATGGCCGGCGTGGCGCTGGCCGAATGACAGCGGGAAGACGTAAGCCGGGAATCGGCGAAACCTGCAAGAGGCCGCCATCGCCGCGGATCGCCATGATCGATGACCCGGATGCCAGCCTACCCCCTACTTCCCGGGCCGCGGCAGGAATATCTCCACGAACGCCCAGATCAGCCAGATCGGGAAGAGGAAGATCACGCAGAGGATCGCCACCACCGGCTGCCGCCGGAAGGTCTGCACCGCCCCGCCGAGCAGAACCACGACGCCGACGAGGAAGATCGCGAGGATGATGAGGATCGTGAACGGGTCCATCCGCCTCCCCCTACGCCGCCGCGCCTTCGGTGAACTGGAGCCGCGCGAGCCGGGCGTAGAGTCCGCCCTCCGCAACCAGAGCGTCATGCCGGCCGGAGGCGACGATGCGCCCGCCCTCCATCACCACGATCCGGTCCGCCTGCTTCACCGTAGCGAGGCGATGCGCGATCACCAGCGTCGTCCGCCCCGCCGCGAGACGGGAAAAGGCCTGCTGCACCGCCCGCTCGGATTCCGCGTCGAGCGCGCTCGTCGCCTCGTCGAGGAGCAGGATCGGCGCGTCCCGCAGGATCGCGCGGGCGATGGCGATGCGCTGCTTCTGCCCGCCGGAGAGCATCACTCCCCGCTCCCCCACGAAGCTGTCATAACCTTCGGGGAGCGCGGCGATGAACTCATGCGCCGCCGCCGCC
>JAUHWJ010000178.1 GCA_030424705.1 Alphaproteobacteria bacterium
GGTTCGACATCGTGCTGGGCGGCGAGACGCCGCTCGACCCGGCGGACCTCACCGATGCGGACCTCCTCATCCTCGATTTCTCCACGCAGGAGACGGGCGCCGGCGTCATGACCCTCGCGGAGGGCGAGGGGCGGGCCTTTCAGCGGAACAGCGCGGGGGGGGACGCCGGGCAGCTTCTCGATTTCGTCAGCGCCATCGACATCGAATACGCCAGCATCACCGGAACCTCCCGGGGCGACGTGATCCGCGGCTTCGACGACTCCTTCTATGACCTTCGGGGCGACACGCTGCGCGGGCTGGACGGGGACGACCTGCTCGAAGGCTTCAACGGCCCCGATTCCCTTTTCGGCGGCGCCGGGGAGGACACGCTGATCGGCGGAACGGGGGGCGACCGCCTGCAGGGCGGGCTCGCAGGGCGGGATGACGGGACGGAGGACCTGACGGGCGGCGAAGGGGCCGATCTCTTCGTGCTGGGGGACCGGACGGGCCTCCATTACGGCGAGGAGGTCGAGGGCGCCGCCTCCCCCGATCTCGCGGTCATCCGCGACTTCGAGAGCGGGATCGACCGGATCCAGCTCGCCGGCTCCGCCGACGACTACCTCCTCTTCGGCCTCGGCGGGCAGGTCGGGATCTTCCGGGTCGAGGATGACGCGACGACGCTGATCGCGCGGCTGGACGGGTTCTCCGGCCCGCTCGACCTCGAAAGCGACGACTTCACCTATGTGACGGTCACCGCGGGCCCCGGCGATATCGGCGCGCCCGTCGGCGGGGGCGGTTTCGGCGGGCCGGGGGGGCTCGCCGGCGCGGCGGCGGCGAGCGCGACGCTCTCTCGCGAGCGCACCGACTTCCAGACGGCGCTTTCCGACATGAGCCCGGACAGGCTCCGCACGCTTGCGGTGGACGACCTGACCGGCGGCGAAGGGGGCGGCGAGGGCGGGGGAAGCACGGATCGCGACTTCATCGTCGAGCAGGGCTTCACATCGACCAGCCTCGGGCGGCTGATCGTCGAGTCCCTGACCACGCAGGGTTTCGTCATCAGCGAGAACAGCGTCACGACGCTGAGGGAGGGGGACGCCCGCGCCTTCGGCTCCTTCGAGAACGCGCCCGCGCTGACCGAGGGAATCCTCCTCTCCACCGGGATCGCGGAGGTCCTGCCGGGGCTGAACGCGGAGGATGGCGGCATCCGCTCCTTCCTCTCGGGCGGCCGCTCCGTCGACCTCGCCTTCGAGCGGATCGGGCAGCTGAACCTCGACGGGTCGGTGACGACCTTCTACCGCGCCGATCTCGGCGCCGTGCCGCTCCCCATGCGCTCGCTCATCCTCCGGGACGACGATGACGGCGTCGGCGGCGCTGCGGGCGCGCGCTCGGGCGCCGATATCGCGGGGGTCGCGATCACGACGGCGGATTTCGACGACATCTTCGCGCTGACCGGCGGCGACATGGCCGCGCTGGACGATCCCTCCATCCTCCCCCGGCTCGACCTGCTGGATTTCTCGCCGGCGGGCGTGAAGTTCACGCAGGGCGCGCTCCGCAGCTTCGATCCGACCGACGCGGGAACGCCCGGGACCGTCTCCGAAGGGCCGGATGCGGCGGGCTCGCGCGGCGGCTTCGTGGACGAGGGCGCGGCGACGCTGGGCCGGTTCGACTTCGACGGGGAGAGCGGTTTCCTCAGCCTCGGGGACGGCGGCGCGCTCGGTCTCCAGTTCACCGACACGCTGCCGGCGGACCAGCCGGCCTGGCTGATCGTGGCGGAGGCGGGCGGCTCCGAGCGCTTCGAAGGGCGGATCACCGCCTCGACGGAGCCGCTGGACCCGCCGGGCGACCTCTCCACCGATTTCGGCGCGCCGGGGGCGGCGGACGACCGCATCGCGATCACGGTCGAGTTCACCGTCGACTTCGGGGCGGGCGGCGAAGGGGACGCCGCGCCGCGCTTCGTGCGGCTCCTCGAGGCGGCGCTCGCCTCTGAGGAGATACGGGAGTTTTCCGGCACGGCCCTGCAGGATTCCGTCTCGATCCGCCTCAACGGCCATCAGGCGGCGTATCTGAGCGACGGCCATGCTGCGACGCTAGAACGGCTCTCGCCCTCGGCGGTCGGAGACGTTCACCCCGATCTCGTCCTCAACCTCGTGGGCGACCAGATCACCGGACCGGGCGCTACGCGGGCCGATGCGTTCTCTCAAGCCTTTTCGGTCGAGGGCTTCATCGTGGATGGCTTGAACCGGCTCGAGATCGTGCTGGAGGAGAGGCGCGACGGCGCGCTCGACACCGCGCTCTTCCTCTCGGCCGCCGAAGCGCCGGATGCGGAGCCTACGGGGCCGCTGACGCTCGGCTTCTCCGTGGCGGAGGACGGGCTGCTGACCGGAACGCTCCCTGGCGGGGCCGTGTTCCTGCCTTTCGGCGCCGGGCCTTCCTCCGGCGCGCTCGATCTCGCGCCGAACGGCTCCTTCACCTATCGGCCCGATGCGGACTTCGCGGGGGAGGACAGTTTCGTCTTCGGCGTGGAGGCGGAGGGGGAGACGAGCTTCGGCCGCGCCGTTCTGACCGTGCAGCCCGTCAACGATGCGCCGGTGGCGACGGACGACGCCTTCGAAACCGCGGCGAATGCGGCCTTCGTGACCGGGAACGTCCTCGCCAACGATTTCGACCCGGATGCGGGCGACGCGTTCCTTGTCGTCGCCGCGGATACGGACGAAACGCGCGGCCTCGTGACCGACAATGGGGACGGGACCTTCTCCTACGATCCGAACGGAGCGTTCGACGACCTCCGGGCGGGCGAGGCCGCGACGGACAGCTTCCTCTACACGATCCGCGACCGGCGCGGGGCGGAAGCGACCGCGCGGGTCGAGATCACGATCACGGGCGTCGGCGGCGACGACGACCGCCCTGTGATTACCGGAGGGACGGGCGGGGACAGGCTCGTGGCGCCCGCGGGCGGCGCCATCATCGACGGCGGCGCCGGGCGGGACGTCTATGTCGGCGGGAGCGGAGCGGACACCTTCGTGCTCGGCGATGGCGAGGGCGACCAGCTCCGCCGCTTCGACGCTTCGCTGGATGTGCTGGACGTCTCGGCCTGGGGCGTCCAGTCCTTCGCGGAGCTGACGATCTTCGACCGGGTGAACGAGGCGCAGGGCGCGACGCTCGTCACGATCCTCGACGCGGCGAGCGGGAACATGAGCTTCCACCACGAGCGGGGGGACCGTCTCTCCGCCGCGGACTTCACGGCGGAGAACTTCATCTTCGCGCCCGTCCGGAACCTCACCGTGACGGGAACGGAGCCCTTCGGAAGCGAGACGATCTATGGCCGGTCCGGGGACGACGTGATCGTGAACGACAGCGGGCTCAACACTCTCTTCGGCCAGGGCGGCGCGGACCGTTTCGTGATCGGCGAGGGCGCCGGCGGCGTGATCGCGGATTTCGCGCCGGGGGAGGATGTGATCGACGTCTCGGCCTGGGGCCTCGGCGGCTTCGACGACCTCGAGATATCGGAGGCGGGCGGGCTGATCACGGTTCGCGGCGAGCCGGGCGAGATGGTGCGGCTGAGGCCGTTCGAGGGCCTCTCCGCCGCGGACCTGACGGAAGACCGGTTCGTGTTCGACGCGCTGCTGACGGCGTAGGGCGCGGCGCTGGCGGGGGCCGCGGCGCGGCTTTCAGGCCTTCGCCGGTTCAGTTTCCAGCGCCTTGAACGCCGCCGCAAGCGCGCAATCGAGCGAGTCGAGGATCTCGACGCCTTCGCGCGGGGGCATGGCGGATGCGAGGCCGGCGATACCGGCCCCGCCGATCACCACCGCCTCCGCGCCCTTGGCGGCGCCGGCCTGCACCGCCGCGCCGAGCGCCTCCAGCGCGGCGGAAGGATCGGCGGAGAGGGCGTCGCCCGTCATTTCGAGCGTCTCGACGGAAACGAGACGGCGCCGGAGACCGCGCCTTTCGACGAAATCCTCCAGGATCGGCCCCCAGGCCCGCCCGCCGGTCACGAGAGAGAAGGGCCGCCCGCCAGCGGCGGCGGCGGCGCAGGACGAAGCGGCCATCCCGATCACGGGCCGGCCCAGCGCCCGCCTCGCGGCCTCCAGCCCCGGGTCGCCGAAGCAGGCGAGCAGGATTGCGTCCGGCGGCGCACCCGCAAGGCGATCCGCGATGCGCCCGACCGTCGCCTCCGCGCGCGCGAGGTCTTCGGCGTCCCGGATATAGTCCGGCCCCTCCTCCGCCGTCACCGCCTCCAGCGCCACCCGGTCGGGCGCAATCTGGCGCGCGCGCGCAAGGAGCCGGGCGGTGACGGCCGCGCTCGTGTTCGGGTTGAGGATCAGCAGGCGGCGCGCATCCACCACGTCGTCACCCGGCGCGGCGCCGCGACGCGAGGGGGGAGGCCTCGAACTCCTCGACGCTCAGGGTCGGCAGGTCGAAGCAATCCCGCGTGCGGGAATAGCCGTGGCCGCCCATCCGCCCGATCGCATCCAGCTTCAGCGGGTCGGTATGGAGCCGCGCCGGGTCCGTCAGCCCCTCCCGCACATGGGCGCAGAGAACCTCTCCGAGGATGATCTCCCGCGAGCGGCCGATCTCGATCCCGACATGACGGCGGCATTCGAAGGCGACGGGCGCCTCCGCGATCCGCGGGCAGGACACTTTCAGCCCCGGCGCGGCGGTGAGGCCAGCCATCTCCAGCTCGTCGACCTCCGGCCCGAACGGCGTGGCGGTGACGTTCATCGCGTCCATGTTCGCCATGTCGACGATGTTCACCGTGAACTCCTCCGTCATGCGGATGTTCCAGGCGGTGTCCTTGAAGCGCTGCTGCTCCCGGTTCTCGACGCCGAGGGCGAGGATCGGCGGGTCGGACGAGAGGCAGTTGAAGAAGCTGTAGGGCGCCGCATTCGCCACCCCTTCGGGGCTCCGCGTCGTCACCCAGGCGATGGGCCGGGGCACGACCGTGCCGATCAGGAGCTTGTAGACGTCGCGCGGCGGCATCGCCGCGAAATCGAAGAGCCGATGCGTCACCCCGTCATCTCCCGCCCGTAGCGGGCGAGGACCGTTTCGAGATCCTCGCCCGGCGCCTCCAGTTCGGCGCGGCCCGCGACGGCGCCGAGATGGTCGTCCATGATCTTCTTCGCCGCGTCCGGGTCCCGCTCCCGCAGGGCGCGGATGATCTGGCGGTGCTCGTCCACCGCGCAATCCGTCGAGTGGCGGCGGCGATACATGGCGAGGATGAGCGAACAGCGCGAGACGAGCTCGGAGACATACCGCGCGAGCACGGCGTTTCCCGAAAGCTCCGCGAGGAGGATGTGGAACTCCCCGGCGAGGCGGATCGAGACGGGGCCGTTCTTGCCCCTCACCCGCTCCTCCTGGACGACATGCGCCTCCAGCGAGTCGAGCCCGATCACCGAGATGCGCCGGATCAGCCGGTCTATCACGTCCCGCTCGAGCACAT
>JAUHWJ010000179.1 GCA_030424705.1 Alphaproteobacteria bacterium
CGGCGGCCTCCTCGGCGCGGCCCCAGGGGTCGATCATCGCGGAGATCCCGCGGTTCGCGGCGCGGGCGACGGGCAGGCCCGTCTCCACCGCGCGCATCCGCGCCTTCTCGAAATGCTGGCGCGGCCCGGCCCAGGCGCCGAACCAGCCGTCATTGGTGACGAGGACAAGCCAGCCGGCCCCGGCGGCGGCGCGCGCCGTCTCCCGCGGGAAGATCATCTCGTAGCAGATGAGCGGGGCGAAGGGCGGCAGGCCCGGCGCCCGCATGAGCGCCGGCGCTTCCCCCGGAACGATGCCCGCGCCGAGCCCGGCGAGGCTCTTGAGCCCGATCGCCGCCATCGCGGCGTCGAAGGGCAGGTATTCGCCGAAGGGGACGAGGTGGACCTTGTCATAGGGGACGGAGAGGCCCTGCCCGTCCAGCAAGAAGAAGGAATTGCGCCAGAGCGCGCCGACCTCGATCCGCCCCTCCGGCCCCGCGTCGAGCCGGAGCGAGCCGAGGCCGAGCGCGGCGGGGCCGAGGGCGCGGGCGATCATCGCCTGCGCCTCCGGCGCCATGTCGATGGGGAAGGAGATCGCCGCCTCGGGCCAGAGGACGATCGCGGGCGGCTCCGCGCCCCCTTCCGAGAGGGCGAGGAGGCGCTCGAAGAAGAGGCGCGCGTTTTCGGGCGCCCATTTCTCGTTCTGGTCGATGTCGGTGCGGAGGATGCGGACGAGCGGGCGGGACGCGTCCGCCGCGCCGCCCTCGGGGATGCGGGCGGCGCCCCAGAGCCAGAGGCCGGCGAGCGCGGGGAGGCAGAGGAGCGCGGGGAGCGCCCGCCGCTTCCGCTCCAGCAGCGCGCCGGGGGCGAGGAGGGCGGCGAGGGTCAGGAGGCTGAGGCCGTAGGGGCCGATCAGGGCGGCGGACTGGAGGAGCGGCGTCTCCATCCAGGCATAGGCGGGCAACGCCCAGGGAAAGCCGGTGAGGATGTAGCTCCGCGCGAACTCCGTGAGCGCCCAGGCGGCGGCGAGGAGGAACGGCCCGCCGCCGAAGCGGCGGAGCGCGGCGGCGAGGGCGAAGCCCGCGCCCCAGAAGAGGGCGAGGCCCGAAGCCATGAGGAGGAGCGCGAAGGGCGCCATCCAGCCGTGCCGCGCCGCGTCCACGAGGAAGGGCTCGACGATCCAGTGGAGAGCGAGGCCGAAGAAGGCGGCGCCGGCGGCCCAGCCCGTGAGGAAGGCGGCGCGGGCCGTCTCCGCCCGCGCCCAGAGGAGGTAGAGGAAGGGGCCGGCGGCGAAGAGCGCGGGCCAGAGGCCGAGCGGCGGCTGCGCCAGCGCAAGGGCCCCGCCCGCGAGGGAGGCGCCGGCGAGCCGGAGGCGCAACCCGGCCATGCGCCGCTCAGTCCTCTCCTGGCGCCCGCTCCGCATCCGCGAGACGGATGCGCAGCCGCTTGATGCGCCGCGGATCGGCCTCGATCACCTCGAATTCATGGCCGTCGGGATGGCGGATCACCTCGCCGCGCTCGGGCACCCGGTTCGAGAGCATGAAGACGAGGCCGCCGAGCGTGTCCACCTCCTCGTCGAGATCGTCGGCCAGAAGGTCCACCCCCGCCTCCGCCTCGAAGGCGGCGAGTTCGGCGCGGGCGTTGGCGACCCAGATCCCCGGCGCCTCCCGCCGCCAGAAGGCCTCGTCCGCCTCGTCATGCTCGTCGTCGATGTCGCCGACGATCTGCTCCACGAGGTCCTCGATCGTCACCAGCCCGTCCACCCCGCCGTACTCGTCGATCACGAGCGCCATGTGGACGCGGCGCTGCTGCATGCGCTGCATCAGGCGGGCGGTGAGCATCGAGGGCGGGACGACGAGCATCGGCCGGATGAAATCCTCCATCAGGAAGGGCGTCGCCGCCACGGGCGCGGCCCCTGCCTCCGGCGCGAAGCCGCGGGCGAGGGCGACGTCCTTCACGTGGATGAAGCCGATCGGATCGTCCAGCGTCTCCCGATAGACGGGAAGGCGGGAATGCGAGCCCTCGCGGAACGCCTCGGTCAGCGCCTCCAGCGTCGCCCCCGAGTCGACGGCGACGATGTCCGCCCGCGGGATCATGATGTCGTCCACCCGCTGCCCGCGCATGGTGCGGATGTTGCTGAGGAGCGCGCGTTCGGACGCAGTCTCCCCCGCATCCGCGCGCGGCTCGCTCTCGCCGTTTCCGATGCCGAGGAGGCGGGCGAGGAAGCCGCGCTGTCGGCCTTCCTCTTCCTTCGGTTCCGCCTCCAGCCGAGGCTCCGGTTCTTCGTTCATTCGCTCCGATCCCGCCGCGCCGCGCGCGGCCTCAGCCGACCTCGGCCGCATAGGGATTGGGGATCCCCATCGCGGCGAGGGCCCGACGCTCCGCCGCCTCCATCAGCGCGGCGTCCTCGTCGGTTTCGTGGTCATACCCTAACAGATGGAGAACGCCATGCGCGAAAAGATGCGCGAAGTGACGCTCCGTCGGGATCGCGCGCTCCCGCGCCTCCGCCTCCACCGTCTCCCGCGCCATCGCGATGTCCCCGAGGAAGCCGGGCGGCGCGGGCGGCGGCGGGGCGCCGGGCGCGACCGGGCGGAGCGGGAAGGCGGGCCAGGAGAGGACGTTGGTGGGCGAGGGCTTGCCGCGGAACTCGGCGTTGAGCGCGGCGATGCGGTCGTCCGAGCAGAGGAGGACGCTGATCTCACGATCGAGCGGCGGCGCGCCGATCGCCGCGAAGGCCTGCTCGGCCGCGCGGAGCGCAAGCTCGCGATACCAGGGCGCCGCCTCCGCCCAGGCCTCGTCCTCCAATGCGAAGTCGAGCACGAGGGTCATCGCGCGGGGGCGCCCCCCCTCTCCCGGTCTGCATCGTAGGCCTGGACGATCTTGGCGACGAGCGGATGGCGGATCACGTCCACCGCCGAGAAGCGGACGAACTCGATCCCCTTCACGCCGGCCAGCACCCGCTCCGCCTCCACGAGGCCGGAGCCGACGCCGCGCGGCAGGTCGATCTGGCTCGGATCGCCGGTGATCGCCATGCGCCCGCCCTCCCCGAGCCGGGTGAGGAACATCTTCATCTGCATCTCGGTCGTGTTCTGCGCCTCGTCCAGCACCACGAAGGCGTCGGAAAGGGTGCGGCCGCGCATGAAGGCGAGGGGGGCGATCTCGATCACCTTCTCCTCGATGTATTTCTCCACCTGCTTTGGCGGCAGGAGATCCTTCAGCGCGTCGTAGAGCGGCTGCATGTAGGGGTCGATCTTGTCCTTCATGTCGCCGGGGAGGAAGCCGAGCCTTTCGCCGGCCTCCACCGCGGGGCGGGATAGGACGATGCGGTCCACCTTCCCCTCCATGAACATGGAGACGGCGGCGGCTACGGCCAGATAGGTCTTGCCCGTGCCCGCCGGGCCGACGCCGAAGACGAGCTCGGAGCGGAAGAGCGAATGGACATAGGCGCGCTGCGTCGCCGTGCGGGGCTCCACGACCTTGCGGCGGGTGCGAATCTCGACCTTGCCGCCGCGGAAGAGCTCGAGCTGGCCCGGATCGGGCGGCGGCGGCGCGCCGCGCATCCGGATCGCGGCGTCCACGTCGCCCTTTTCCACCGAGCGCCCGGCCTCGAGCCGTTCATAGAGGGAGGAAAGCGCGGTCGCCGCCCCTTCCACCCCGTCCGCCGGGCCGTGCAGCGAGAGGTGATTCCCGCGGCGGGCGATGACGATGTCGAAGCCTTCCTCCATCAAGGCGAGGTTTCGGTCGAATCCGCCGCAAAGCTCGGCGAGGAGTCGGTTGTCGGGGAATTCGATCTGGCGTTCGGCCGGCCTGGCCTCCGCCTTCGCGGGGTCGAATGTCGCGCTCGCCAATGGCTCTCCCTTTGTCCCTCGCCTCGGGCCCGTCTCCGGCTGAGAGTGACGGAGCGGGCGCGGGGCGGCAAGCGCTTTCGCCCGCCGGAACCGTGATATTCGGATGACGCGCGCCGCCGCCGCCGCTATGAACCCGCGCGGCAAGAGGGAGCGCGCGCATGTCCGGCCACGGAGAGAGACGAACGATGACCGCCCGGAAGGGCGGACCGCTCCGCGGCGAGGCGGAGATTCCGGGGGACAAGTCCGTCTCCCACCGCTCGCTCATCCTCGGCGCGCTCGCGGTGGGCGAGACGCGGATCGAGGGGCTGCTCGAAGGGCAGGACGTGCTCGACACGGCGAAGGCGATGCGCGCCTTCGGGGCGGAGGTGGAGCGGACCGGCCCCGGCTCCTGGCTTGTGCGGGGCGTCGGCGTCGGCGGCTTCGCGGAGCCTTCCGACGTGATCGATTGCGGGAATTCGGGGACGGGC
This sequence comes from Alphaproteobacteria bacterium, assembly GCA_030424705.1. Taxonomy (GTDB): domain Bacteria; phylum Pseudomonadota; class Alphaproteobacteria; order Rhodobacterales; family Rhodobacteraceae; genus Pikeienuella. Next base: position 4,292 of record JAUHWJ010000179.1, read on the forward strand.
GTACGGCTCATCATGGGCGCGATGGCGACGAGCCCGGTGACGGCGACCTTCACCGGCGACGCCTCGCTCCGCTCCCGCCCGATGGGGCGGGTGACGGAGCCGCTCGCGCTCTTCGGCGCGCGGGCGGTGGGGCGCGCGGGGGGGCGGTTGCCGCTTACGCTCGTCGGGGCGCGGGACCCGCTGCCGGTGGAGTATCGCTCGCCCGTGCCTTCGGCGCAGGTGAAATCCGCCGTGCTGCTCGCCGGGCTCAACGCGCCGGGGATCACCACGCTGATCGAGGCGGAGCCGACGCGGGACCATACGGAGCGGATGCTGCGCGGCTTCGGCGCCGAGGTGGAGGCGGAGGTGACGGAAGCGGGGCGGGTCATCCGCCTCGTCGGGCAGCCGGAACTGCGGCCGCTCTCGATCTCCGTGCCGCGGGACCCTTCCTCCGCCGCCTTCCCTGTCTGCGCCGCGCTGATGACGGAGGGTTCGGACGTGCTGGTGCCCGGCATCGGGCTCAACCCGACGCGGGCGGGGCTCTATTTCACCTTGCGCGAAATGGGCGCGGACCTCGCCTTCGAGAACGAGCGGGAGGAGGGGGGCGAGCCGATGGCGGACCTCCGCGCCCGCTTCTCGCCTTCGATGAGGGGGATCGAGACGCCGCCGGAGCGGGCGGCGAGCATGATCGACGAATTCCCGATCCTCGCCGCGCTCGCCGCCTGCGCGGAGGGGAAGACGGTGATGCGCGGGGTGAAGGAGCTGCGCGTCAAGGAATCGGACCGGATCAACGCGATGGCGCGCGGGCTGGAGGCGATGGGCGTCCGCGTCGAGGAGACGGAGGACAGCCTGACCGTCCACGGCATGGGGCCGGGCGGTGTGCCGGGCGGGGGGATGGCGGCGGCGCGGCTCGACCACCGGATCGCCATGTCCTTCCTCTGCCTCGGCCTCGCGGCGAAGGCGCCGGTGAGCGTGGACGACGCGAGCCCGATCGACACGAGCTTCCCGAATTTCGTTCCGCTGATGCGGGCGCTCGGGGCGGCGCTCGAAGGGTGAGGTTCACGGTCGCCATCGACGGGCCCGCCGCCTCCGGCAAGGGCACGATCGCGCGGGCGCTGGCCGCGCGGTTCGGCTTCGCGCATCT
>JAUHWJ010000180.1 GCA_030424705.1 Alphaproteobacteria bacterium
GGACCTCCTCGGGCGGCGCCGCGGCCTCCGACATGATGCTCGCCATGATCAACGAGGAGCAGGGGAGGGACCTCGCCGCGATGGTGGTGGACCAGCTCGCCCTCACCCCGCTCCGCGCCGCGGCGGACGAGCAGCGCCTCTCCGTCCCCGCCCGCATGGGCGTGCGCCATCCGAAGCTGACCGAGGTGATCCGCCGGATGGAGGCGAATATCGAGGAGCCGATCAGCCCCGCCATCCTCGCGGAGGAGAGCGGCATGTCCACGCGGCAGCTCGAACGCCTCTTCCGCCGCTATCTCGACCGGTCGCCGAAGCGCTATTACATGGAATTGCGGCTCCAGCGGGCGCGCAACCTCCTCCTTCAGACGGACATGAGCGTCATCAACGTCGCCCTCGCCTGCGGCTTCACCTCGCCCTCGCATTTCTCGAAATGCTACCGCAGCCAGTATGACCGGACGCCCTATCGCGAGCGCGGCGTGGCCGACGCGGCGCCCGCGAAGCGGGGCTGAGGCGTCTCAGCGCCGCCGCCGCGCCCGCGCGGCGAGGAGCCCGAGGCCGGCCAGAAGCAGAGGGGCCGAGGCCGGCAGCGGCACGTTCGACACGGCGGGCGGCGGCTCCTGATAGATGTATCGAAGCGTGAGCCCGCCCGAGACGGAGCCGCTCGCGCTCACCGCCACCGAAAGCGGAAGGATCGTCCCCGCGTCGCAGGCCGCCTGATCCTCCGGCGCGCAGGATGTCAGGTCGGCGACGATGGACCGCCGCGAAACCCCGAACCGCGGCATCAGGCTGAGCGAGAAGGCGACCTCGCCCGGCCCTTCGAAGGAATCGACCGTCGCGCCCTCGCGGGAGGCGACGGCGGCGAGCGTGGTGGGCGAATAGCTGATCGTCACGCTCGCAAGGCCGCCGAGCGCGCCGCTCCATTCCTTCGTCTTCGCGCCCTGGAACCAGCCGATCAGCGAGCCGTCCTCCAGCTTCAGCATCGTGTCGAGCTGGGCGAAGGTCTTGAACCGGAGGTCGAACGGATTGGGGTTGGAGACGTCGACCGCGAAGCCCGTCAGCCCGGCGGAAAGCGCGATCTCCACCCGGGTGAGAAGGCCGAGCGCCCCGTCGAACCGGTCGAAGACGAGCGGCGGCGCGAGCGTGCTGGCGGCTCCGCCGTCGCTTGCGACGTCGAAGGCGCGCTGCTGCTCGATGGTCACCGTCGCCGCCGAGAGCGTCGTGGCGAAGCCCAAAAGGGCGGCGACAGCCGATGCCGCCAGGCTCCGTCTTCCAGGCCGCATTCCGTATGCGAGTCGCATTTCCAGATCCCCACCGAAGGTTCCTTGGTACCTCAAATTTTTCGCTTTCGTGAGTGTCGAATCGCACGGAGACTGGCGTTTACGGCGATTCCGCCCGAAAGCTTGCGCCATGCGACAACCCAAGATCATCAGCACCCTCGCGACCTACAACCGGCGGGAGGCGCAGGCCGATCTCTTCGCCGGGATCACCGTCGCGATGGTCGCCCTCCCGCTCTCCATCGCCATCGCCATCGCCTCCGGCGCGACCCCGACGCAGGGGCTCGTCACCGCCATCGTCGCCGGCTTCCTGATCTCCGCGCTCGGCGGCAGCCGGGTGCAGATCGGCGGGCCGACCGGGGCCTTCATCGTCGTCGTCTATGGCGTCATCGCCGCGCACGGCTATGACGGGCTGGTGCTCGCCACCTTCATGGCGGGCCTCATCCTGCTCGTCGCCGGCTGGTTCAGGGCGGGGCGGCTCATCGCCCTCGTGCCGGAGGCGGTGATCGACGGGTTCACCATCGGCATCGCGATCATCATCGCGACGAGCCAGATCAAGGACCTTGCGGGCCTGACGCTGGCGGAGGTTCCGGCCGATTTCCTGCCGAAGATCGCCGCGCTCTGGGCCGCGCGGGGCGGGCTGGACTCTGCCGCGCTCGGAACAGGGCTTGCCGTGATGGTCCTGATCGTTCTCTTCCGCCGCGCCGCGCCGAAGCTGCCGGGCCTCATCGTCGCCGTCGCCCTCGGCTCCGCCGCCGCGCTCCTCCTCGGGCTCGAAGTGGAGACGATCGAGGGCCGGTTCGGCGCGCTCCCCGCCGCCCTCCCGGCGCCGATGCTGCCGGAGGTCACATGGGCGCGGATCGTGGAGCTTCTCCCCTCCGCCCTCGTCATCGCCTTTCTCGCAGGCATCGAGAGCCTCCTCTCCGCCATCGTGGCGGACAGGATGATCGGCGGCGCGCATCGCCCGAACGCGGAGCTGATCGCCCAGGGAGCGGCCAATCTCGGTTCCGCGCTTTTCGGCGGCCTGCCGGCGACGGGCGCCATCGCCCGCACGGCGACCAATGTGCGCGCCGGGGGCAGGACGCCCGTTTCCGGGATCGTCCACGCCCTCACGATCCTCCTCGTCATGCTCCTCGCCGCGCCGCTCGCCGGGGTGATGGCCCTGCCGGCGCTCGCCGGTCTCCTCATCCTCACCGCCTGGAACATGGCGGAGCCCGGCAAGCTCCGCGCCCGCCTCTCGGGCCGGCGGTCGGATGCGGCGCTCTTGCTCCTGACGATGGCGCTCACCGTCCTCGCGGATCTCACCGTGGCCATCGGCGTCGGCGTCGCGCTCGGCCTCGCCCTCCGGCTCCTGCGGAGGGAGGCGCCGCCCGCGAAGCATGACCCGCGGGAGCGGTGAGCCGCCGCGTTGACCCTTCGCAAAGCCTCGCCTAAGCCGCGCGGCGAAAGCGAGGCGCGCGTGAAACGGTTCTGGAAAGAGGCGAAGGCGGAGGCGGCGGAGGAGGGCTGGACCGTCCGGCTGGACGGTCGCCCGCTCCGCACCCCCGCGAAGGCCCCCTTCCTCGCGCCGACCCGCGCGCTGGCGGAGGCCGCGGCGGCGGAATGGGCGGGGCAGGGCGCGGAGGTGAAGCCGGCGGAGATGCCCTTCACCCGCGCCGTCAACACCGCCATCGATCGGACCCGCCCGGAATGGGAGGCCGTCGCCGCCGCCGTCGCCGCCTATGGCGGTTCCGATCTCCTCTGCTACCGCGCCGAGACGCCGGAGGCGCTCCGCGCCCGGCAGGACGCGCACTGGAACCCGCTGCTGGACTGGGCGGAGGAAGCGCACGGCGCCCGGCTCGTCACCGCCTCCGGAATCGTCCACCGCGCGCAGGAGGAAGCCGCGCTCGCCCGGCTCGAAGCCGCCGTCCGGCGGTTCGACGCCTTCGGCCTCACCGCGCTCTATGACCTCACGGCGCTCTCCGGCTCGCTCGTCATCGCGCTCGCGGTCGCCCATCGCCGGCTCGACGCGGGCGAAGGCTGGCGGCTCAGCCGCATCGACGAGACGTGGAACGAGGAGCAATGGGGCGTGGACGACCTAGCCGCCGCCACCGCCGCCAGAAAGGCGCGGGATTTCGAGGTGGCGGCCCGGATGCTCGCCCTGCTCGAAGCCTGACTCAGGCCGCCCGCGCCCGCCGCCAGGTGCGCGCCGCCTCGCCGAAGGCGGCGAAGAGCCGGGCGGAGACAGGGTCCGTCTCCGCCTCGTATTCCGCATGCCATTGCACGCCGATGACGAGCCCGCGCGCCTCCGGCACGCTGATCGCCTCGATCACCCCGTCCTCGGCGAGGCCCTCCACCAGCACGCCGCGCCCCGCATCGACGCAGGCCTGCCCGTGCAGCGAGTTGGTGACGATCTCCTCCGTCCCGAGCGTGCGGGCGAACCAGCCGCCGGGCGTCAGCGTCACCTTGTGGCGCTTGCGGAAGATGATCTCGTGGTTCGTCTCCCCCGGCGGCATCCGGTGGTTCATCTTGCCCGGCAGGTCCCGGATTTCCGGGTGCAGCGTGCCGCCGAGCGCGACGTTGATCTCCTGAATCCCCCGGCAGACGCCGAAGACCGGCATGCCGATCTCGATCGCCGCGCGGATCAGCGGCAGCGTGATGTCGTCCCGCCCCTCGTCATAGGGCTCGTGCGCGGGGGAGGGTTCGTGGCCATAGCGCGTCGGATGCACGTTCGGCCGCCCGCCCGTCAGAAACAGCCCGTCGATGGCCGAGAGCACCTCCTGCACCGTCACCGAGCAGGGCATCCCCGGAATGATCAGCGGCAACCCGCCCGCGGCCTTCGCCACGGCGGAGATGTTGCGCTCGCCCGAAGCCTGCACGCGATAGGCGTCATTGATCAGCTGCGCGCCGCCCGAAACGCCGATCACCGGTCTCGTCATGCTCTGACTCCCCTGAGGACGCCCGAAAATGCACGAAAGCGGCCGTTGACGCAATTCCGTCATGCAGGCTGACCCATTTCCCGGGCGCGGCGGCCCTCGCGCCGCGCCGGAACCTGTGGCATTCAGGCCCCGTCGCGGACGTGGCGAAACAGGTAGACGCAGCAGACTTTGACTTGGAGCGCCCGGGGGGAAACGCCCGGTGCGGAACCGCTCAAATTCGGGGAAAGCTCTGGGCCGCGGCCCGTGCCGATCCCGAGCCAAGCCCGGCTCGCCCGGGAAGGTGTAGAGACTAGACGGGCGGCGCCTACAGCCTCCGGGCCAGGGCGAAGGGATAGTCCAGACCACGAACGCCGGGAGGCCCCGGCGGCGGCGAAAGCCGAAGTGGTACGAAAATCTGCTTCCCTCCGGGAGTGCGGGTTCGAGCCCCGCCGTCCGCACCACCCGCCCTCAGGGCCCCAGCGCCTCCGGCCCGATCTCGCGGAAAACCGGTTGGCCGATCTGCCCCATCGTCCGCAGAAGCTCCGTCTTCAGGATGTCGAAGGCCCGCGCCGCGCCCTCAGCCCCGCCCGCCCCGGCGCCATAGGCGAAGGCCCGGCCCGCCAGCGCGAAATCGGCGCCGAGCGCCTTCGCCCGCGCGATGTCCGCCCCCCGCCGCACCCCGCTGTCGAGGATCAGCGTCATCCGCCCAGCCGCCGCCGCGATGGCGGGCAGAACCTCGGCGGAGGCGGGCGCGTAATCCGCCTGCCGCCCGCCATGATTGGAGACGACGAGCCCGTCGCACCCCGCCGCCGCCGCCTTCTCCGCATCGTCCGCCCGCATCACGCCCTTGAGGAGGAGCGGCCCCTTCCACCGGTCGCGGAGCTGCTTCAGCCCCTCCCAGTCGAACCGGTCCGCGATCAGGAGCCGCTTCTGCACCTCCGCCAGCGTCATCGAGGCGTAGGCGCCGGCCTTCGGGCCGGAGAGATTCGCGAAATGCGGCGCCCCCGCCCGCAGCGTCCCCAGCGACCAGCCCGGATGAAGCGCAAGGTCGGCGAGGATCGAAGGCGTCGGGCGGAAGGGGATGCGGAGCCCGTTCCTGATGTCCCGGTCCCGCTTCCCCGTCGTCGGCACGTCCACGGTGACGAGCAGAACCTCGCAGCCCGCCGCCTCCGCCCGGTCGAGGAAATGCGCCGTCATCTCCCGGTCGTTGGAGACGTAGATCT
>JAUHWJ010000181.1 GCA_030424705.1 Alphaproteobacteria bacterium
CGGGATCGACGTGCGCGACCTCCGGCAGGAGGATCTCAGGCGGCAGATCGCCATGGTCCGGCAGGAGACGGCGATGTTCAACCGCCCGGCGGCGGAGAACATCCTCTACGGCCGCCCCGACGCGACCGAGGCGGAGATGATCGCCGCCGCGCGCGAGGCGGAGGCGCATGACTTCATCCTGAAGCTGGAGGACAATGCGGGCCGCCGCGGCTACGCCGCCCATCTCGGCGAGCGGGGGGTGAAGCTTTCCGGCGGGCAGCGGCAGCGCGTGGCGCTCGCCCGCGCGATCCTGAAGGACGCGCCGGTGCTGGCGCTGGACGAGGCGACCTCCGCGCTCGATTCGGAGGTGGAGGCGGCGATCCAGGAAAGCCTCGACCGGCTGATGGAGGGCCGCACCGTGATCGCCATCGCCCACCGCCTCTCCACCATCGCGCGGATGGACCGGATCGTGGTGCTGGAGGGCGGGCGCGTCGCCGAGGAGGGGACGCACGGCCAGCTCCTCGCCCGCGGCGGGCTCTATGCCGGCTTCTGGGACCGGCAATCGGGCGGGTTCATCGGGCTCGAAGCGGCGGAGTGAAAAAAAGCCCCGCCTTTTCGCGGCGGGGCCAGTGCGTCGCCGGACAGGGACAGGCTTCGGGCGACAGGGAACTTCGGGCCGCCCCGGGAGGGGCGGGAATCGGTCAGTCCGCGAAATGCGGCGTCGCGGCCTCGGCGGCGGCGCGTCGCATCCGGGCGGCGAGGCTTTCGAGCTCTGCGGCGCAGGCGCCGAGGAACGGCGTCGTCTCCGGCAGCGCGGCGGCGTTGCGCCGGGCGCGGGCGAGGGCCGCCTCGGTCTCCAGGCAGCTTCGCCCCGCCTCGTCGATGCGGCGTCGCAATTCGGCCAGCCGGGCGCGGGTGGCGTTGTCGAGCATGAGCTCCTCCTCTACAAGATAGGGTATCGGGCAGGTGTGTGACAACGATATGTTCGGTTTGTGAAGAATCGGTTTCGATTCGCAAAGGCGGGCGGGAGGGCCGGGTCATGAGCGTTCACCCCACGATCGAGCAGATGCAGGCCGTCGTCGCCTCGGGCGACCATGAGGCGATCGCGGCGCTGCTCGCGCCCGATGTCCGGTTCATGCCGCCGACCTACTGGGCGGTCTGGGAGGGGCGGGAGGCCGTGGCGGCCGTGCTCGGCCATGTCGGGCACGTGTTCGAGGATTTCCGCTACCGGCGGGTGATGGGCGCGGGGGCGGACTGGGCGCTCGAATTCCAGTGCCGGGTCGGCGAACTGGACGCCGTGGGCGTCGATCTCGTCACGCTCGGGGCGGACGGGCTGATCGAGACCTTCGAGGTCGCCATGCGGCCGTTGAAATCCGTCGCCGCCCTGCGGGAAGCGATGAACGCCCGCGTCTCGACCGACCCGCGCTTCCTGAATTTCCGTCCGAAATCCGCCTGAAGGGTGCGACGAGAGGGCGCCTCGAAGCGCCCGCTCTGCGCTGGACGCGGCGTTCACCGCGCGCTAATTGCCATTGCGATAAGCAAAGGGCGCGCCAGGCGGCGCGCGGCGCGCCGTGTTCCGCCTCCCACGCCCAGAAACGCCGGATGAAACGGCCTGGAAAAGGATGGTAGCCTTGTCAGAAGCCACCGGAACACGCCGCGACTTTCTTTATGTCGCGACCGCCGCCGCCGGCGCGGTCGGCGTCGGAGCCGCGGTCTGGCCCCTCGTGGACCAGATGAACCCGAGCGCGGATGTCCGCGCGCTCGCCTCGATCGAGGTCGACGTCTCGGGCGTCGAGCCCGGCACGCAGATCACCGTGAAATGGCTCGGCAAGCCGGTCTTCATCCGTCGTCGGACGGAGGAGGAGATCGAAGCCGCGCGGGCGACGGCGGTCTCCGAGCTTCCCGACCAGGCCTCGGAGAACGCCAACGCGCCGGCCGGATCGGACGCGTCGGACGAGAACCGGACGCTGGACGAGGCGGGGGAGTGGCTCGTGATGATGGGCGTCTGCACCCATCTCGGCTGCGTGCCCCTTGGCGATGCGGGCGATTTCGGCGGCTGGTTCTGCCCCTGCCACGGCTCCCACTACGACACCGCCGGCCGCATCCGGAAGGGCCCGGCCCCGCGCAACCTCCCCGTTCCCGTCGCGTCCTTCGTGGATGACGGCGTGATCCGGCTCGGCTGAGGAGACAGACGATGAGCGGCATTCCTCATGAGCATTACGAGCCGAAGAGCGGGTTCGAGAAGTGGCTGGAAAGCCGCCTCCCCATCCTCGGCCTCCTGCATTCGACGCTGACGATCCCCACTCCGAAGAACCTCAACTGGATGTGGATCTGGGGCATCGTCCTCACCTTCTTCCTGGCGGTGCAGATCATCACCGGCATTACGCTGGTGATGCACTACACCCCTGACACGACGCTCGCCTTCGCGTCTGTCGAGCACATCATGCGCGACGTGAACGGCGGCTGGCTCCTCCGCTATCTCCATTCCAACGGGGCCTCGATGTTCTTCATCGCGGTCTATTTCCACATCTTCCGCGGCCTCTACTACGGAAGCTACAAGGCCCCGCGCGAAATCACCTGGATCATCGGCATCCTGATCTACCTCGCGATGATGGCGACGGCGTTCATGGGCTACGTCCTGCCCTGGGGCCAGATGTCCTTCTGGGGCGCGACCGTGATCACCGGTCTCTTCGGCGCGCTGCCGCTGGTCGGCGAGCCGATCCAGACCTGGCTGCTCGGCGGCCCGGCGGTGGACAACGCCACGCTGACGCGCTTCTTCTCGCTGCACTACCTCCTGCCCTTCGTGATCGCCGGGCTGGTGATCGTCCACATCTGGGCGTTCCACTCGACCGGCAACAACAACCCGACGGGCGTAGAGGTGCGGCGCGACTCCATCGACATCGTGAAGAAGGACACGGTGCCGTTCTGGCCCTACTACGTGATCAAGGACCTGCTCGCGCTCGTCCTCTTCCTGATCTTCTTCGCCGTGATGGTCTTCTTCATGCCGAACTTCCTCGGCCATCCGGATAACTACATCGAGGCGAACCCGCTGGTGACGCCGGCGCATATCGTACCCGAATGGTACTTCCTGCCGTTCTACGCGATCCTCCGCGCGATCACCTTCGACATCCTCTTCATCGACGCGAAGCTCGGCGGCGTGCTGCTGATGTTCGGCTCGATCGCGGTCATGGCGCTCGCGCCCTGGCTCGACACCAGCCGCGTCCGCTCGGGCCGCTACCGGCCGATGTTCCGCTGGGCCTTCCTCGTCTTCGTCATCAACTTTTTCGTGCTGATGTGGGCGGGCGGCATGCCGGCGGAGGGGATCGTTCCGGTCGTCTCCCTGCTCGGCACGATCTACTGGTTCGCCTATTTCCTCGTGATCCTGCCGGTGCTCGGCATCACGGAGAAGCCGCTGCCTCAGCCGGCGACGATCGAGGCGGATTTCGACTCGCATTATCCGCCGAATGCCGGCGGCGCCCCTGCGGGCGCGCAGCCCACGCCGGCGGAATGAGAGAGGACAGGATCATGAACACCAAGTTTCTTCTCTCCGCCGCCCTCGTCGCCCCGCTCGCGCTCGCCGCGCCCGCCTTCGCGGCGGGCGGGGCCGGGCATGTGGAGGACGTGGACTTCAGCTTCGAAGGACCGTTCGGCTCCTTCGACCAGGCGCAGCTGCAGCGCGGCTTCCAGGTCTGGTACGAGGTCTGCTCCGCCTGCCACGGGATGAAATTCGTCTCGATCCGCAGCCTCGGGGACGAGATGGGGCCCGCTTTCCCGGAAGCGCAGCTCAAGGCCATCGCCGAGAATTTCGAGGTGATCGACGAGGAGGGCGAGTACGGCGACTTCCGCACCGCGAAGGTCTCCGACAACTTCCCGGAGAACAACGGCGCCGGCGCGCCCGATCTCAGCCTCATGGCGAAGGCGCGGGCTGGCTTCCACGGCCCTGCCGGGCTCGGGATCAACCAGTTGATGAAGGGTATCGGCGGGCCGGAGTACATCTTCTCACTCCTCACCGGCTATACCGGCGAGGAGAAGGAGGAGGCCGGCACGATCCTCTACGAGAACACCGCCTTCTCCAGCGGCTACATCTCCATGGCCCCGCCGCTCTATGAGGAGATCATCGAGTATCAGGACGGAACCGAGGCGACCATCGAGCAAATGTCGGAGGACGTCGCCGCCTTCCTGATGTGGACGGCGGAGCCGAAGATGACCGAGCGCAAGCAGGCTGGCTTCCGCAATATCGGCTTCCTCGTGCTCCTGTTCGTCCTGCTCTACCTGACGAACAAGAAGCTCTGGGCGCCGATCAAGCGCAAGGAATTTTGACGCACCAGCCCCCGGGCTGACGCTGATGGAGCCCCGCCGGAGCGATCCGGCGGGGCTCTTCATTTGCGCTCCCCGCCCCCGCGGCGCATGATCGGGCGAGGCGAGGGAGGAAGCGATGCGGAAGATCCAGGTTCACGGCGTCCATCACATCACGCTGACCGGGGCGGACAGGCAGACCTCCATCGACTTCTGGGAAGGCGTGCTCGGCATGCCCTTCCTCTTCGAGCAGCCCAATCTCGACGACCCGGAAGAGGGGCATCTCTATTTCGATCCGGGCGACGGGCGGCTCATCACGATCTTCACCAACGAGTCGCGAAAGCCCGCGGGGCGGAAGGTCCCTGAAACGCCCGGCGCCGTGCATCACATCGCCTTCGCCGTCAGCCGCTCCGTCTTCGAGCAGGCCGAGGCGCGGCTCGAGGCGCGGGGCGTGGGCCATTCCGGGCGGAAGGACCGCGGCTTCATGGATTCGCTCTACTTCCGGGATCCGCTCGGCCTCCTGATCGAACTCGCCTGCTACCGCTTCGAGCCGCCGGCGGGCGCGACCCATGCCGAGGTTCTGATGGAGGCGCACCGTCTCCGCCTCGCGCGGGGGGACCGCTCGATCGCGGACGCGCATCTCGCCGATGCGATCGAACTCATCGTCGCCCGCCGCAACGACTCCCTCTCCGCGGACCGGGAGGCCCGGAATCCATGGAAGAATTCAATGGACTAGGCGCGCCAGCGCACTTTACTCTAAGTTCCGGCATCTTTTTTATTTACGGTTCCTGAATTCAGGAACTCTTAAATTTTCAGGGTTCGTCAATTTACATGAATTAATTTCTGGCGCAGAAGGATGTCATCCCTAAGTATAGTCGCGTGAGCCGGTGTTTCGACGCTCACGAATGTGAACCCTCCCCGCCGCCGCTGGCGAAGCGCCGGGGCCGAAGCAGAGGAGCGCGCCGTGTAGCGGGCCGGGCATGTGCGCCTGACCCTTGTGTTCAGTAGTGTAAATCTGGGGTGTGTTGAATGAGTGACCTCAACGTCGCAGCCGGCGCGGGCGCCGGGACTGTTTTTGTGTCTTCGCAGGCCGAACTGAATGCGGCGCTCGCCGCG
>JAUHWJ010000182.1 GCA_030424705.1 Alphaproteobacteria bacterium
CACGGGTCCATCCCCTTCGTCTTCTGAAGGGCGCCGAAGGAGGCGTGGGCGAGCGCGGAGACGAGGGCGAGGACGGTGGCGACCAGCCCCGCCGTCTCCGTCCCCTCGATGCTCGCGACCCATTCGGTCAGCATGGGCCGTTCTCCCGCTCCGGCCGGGATTAGCGGGTTTGCGGGGCGCCGGGAAGCGGGGCGGGGGCATGGCGGGGGCGCCGGGGGCGCATGGGTGGGGGGCGACCTATCAGCCCCGGTGGGCGGCGCGGCTCACGCTGCCCCGGCGCGCCGGGGATGCGCAGGGCGCGGAGGCGGCGCAGGCGCGGGCGCTCGCATTGACGAGGGACGCGGGTTTTTCTCAAGGGGCGGTGAGCCGCCGGATAGGGCCGCCGCGGGCTTATCATGTCGGAGGGAGTGGGAATCAGCCGCGCCAGACGCTCCGGATTGGGGGGGAAGCCGCGTCTACGATCAAAAAGTCGGCGCGAGGAAGTCAGGCACCTTTGGAACGATCCTGTGAGCGCCGTAGCCGGGCATTAGACGCGTCAGAAACGTGTCAAAACTCGCTCCGGTTTCGCCAAGGGGTTCTGGCCTCTGGATTTTCGGCCATGATCTGGGGCGTGCGCATGGGGCCAAAAACGACCGTTTTTGGCCGATATGTTTTGGCAAGGGGTTTTTGACAGAGGCGCTTAGTGATGACGGGGTTCACTGTGTGCAAGGCTCGTCATCGATGACGTAGAACACTTGTCCCCCGTTCAAACCAACGGTTTCGGAGCTATCTAGCCGTTCGCCCGTCTTTAGGTCATATGCAACAAGCGTGAGCCGCACCGGGGCTGTGTAGAGGTTTTCGCCCAGGGACGAGCTATACCGCTGAAACGCGGTATCCGTGTCTGTTGCAAGGACCCGGATTAGGCAACCGCCGTCTTGTGTGGGGCCGTCGTATATTTGAGAAAGCCCCACATTTTCAGGTACATCCTGCACCTTTAAAACCGCTCCATAGTTTGTCGGTCGATCCTTGAAGGCAAAGATGAGAACCTTCTCCGGTTCAACTTCTTCAGAGATCACTTTGAAACCAGTTACCTCGTCACCCGGCGAGCCATAGGCGTACTCTAAGCTCGACACGAAGACACCGTTGTCGCCCTTGTTGATAAGAGTAATGTCACTCCTATCATTGAATTTTAGAACCAGAATTTCCTGTTTGGGAAAAAAGTTTTGCTTAATTATTAGGGAGTTAGAGACGATCAGAGTTATACCGGTAATGATTGCAGTGATGAAGCCAAAGACTTTCGCCAACTCTGATATTCTGGGCGAAATCAGCCTCTTGGTAGGTTTGGAGGCAGCTTGCTCCTCGACATCTGGGGTTTCATCTTCATCGGTCACTGGCTTTCACGGAGCTCCTGATCGTCTTGGGTGATATTAGGCTAAGTCCATGCGAAGTTGCAGGCAAAGCTGCTAACAGGCCAAAACTCATACGTTTCTGTCACCGGCTATAACGACCGTTTTCGCCCTTGATAGGCGACGCGGGCCTTCCGCTTTCGACAGCTCCCTCCACTGACCCACGCCTCGCCCGCCTGAATGCAGCCAGCCTCCCGCGCGCGTTCGCCCGCCCTACCCCGCCCCCGTCAGCGCCTTCGCGAAGTCCTCCGGATCGAAGGGCTGGAGGTCGTCGATCTGCTCGCCGACGCCGATGGCGTGGATCGGGAGGCCGAAGCGGTCCGCCAGCGCGACGAGGACGCCGCCTTTCGCCGTGCCGTCCAGCTTCGTCATCACGAGGCCGGTGAGGCCGGCGACCTTGCGGAAGATGTCGACCTGGGAGAGCGCGTTCTGGCCGGTGGTGGCGTCGAGGACGAGGAGCGCGTCATGCGGCGCGGTCGGGTCCTTCTTCTTCAGGACGCGGACGATCTTTTCGAGTTCGGCCATGAGGTCGGCCCGGTTCTGGAGCCGGCCCGCCGTGTCGATCAGGAGGATGTCGGCCCCCTCCGCCTCGGCGCGGGAGAGCGCGTCGAAGGCGAGGGAGGCCGGATCGGAGCCTTCGGGCGCGGTCATGACGGGGACGCCCGCGCGTTCGCCCCAGACCTGGAGCTGTTCGACCGCGGCGGCGCGGAACGTGTCCCCCGCCGCGATGACGACCTTCTTGCCGGCGCCGCGAAGCTGGCTCGCGAGCTTGCCGATGGTCGTCGTCTTGCCCGAGCCGTTGACGCCGCAGACGAGGACGACCTGCGGCCTCAGGCCCTTCAGCCGGAGCGGGCGGGCGACGGGTTCGAGGATGCGGGCGATCTCGGCGGCCAATGCGGCCTTCACCTCCGTCGCGCCGACGCGGCGGCCGAAGCGGCCCTCGGCCATCGCGGCGGCGACGCGGAGCGAGGTTTCCACCCCCATGTCGGCGCCGATCAGCAGCTCCTCCAGCTCGGCGAGCATCGCATCGTCCAGCACCCGCGTCGGCTCCGCGCCGCGGCCCGTCACGGCGCCGGCGAGGCGGGCGGCGAGGCCGGGCTTCGCCTGCTCGGGCGCGGGGGCGGTTTCCGGGGCGGGGGCGGGCGCCGGCGCGGCCTCGACCAGCGCGGCCACGCCCTCGTCGAGTTTCGTGGAGGATCGGGTCAGCCGATCCTTCAGCTTGCGGAAGAAACTCATCGCCCTCGCGTCTCCGGCCTGTCCGTTTCCGGCCCCTGATACCGCCTCGCGCGCGCCAAGGCCACCTTGCGCCCGCGCCGTCTCCGGGCGAGGCTCGCGCCAAAACGGAGGGGCGCATGACGACGGACGAGGAACCGGGCGAGGACCTTCACGAGCGCATCCTGGCGGCGATCGACCGCGGCGAGTTCCCGCCGGGCGCGCGGCTGCTGGAGGCCGATCTCGCGACGCGGTTCGGCGTGAGCCGCACGCCGGTGCGGGAGGCGCTGCGGCGGCTCGAAAGCCAGGGCGTGGTGACGCACGAGGCGCGGAAGGGCGCGGTGGTGGCGACGCTCGACTATGACCAGCTCGGGGAGCTTTACGCCGTGCGCGAGGTGATGGAGGGGCTCGCCGCGCGGCTCGCGGCGCGGAGCGCCTCGGCGGCGGAGGTGGCGCTCCTCTTCGAGATGATCGAGGCGGACGAGGCGCTGACGGAGCCGAGGGCGCTCGCGCAGGCCAACAAGCGCTTCCACAGGCAGCTCCAGCGGGCGAGCCACAACCGCTATCTGATCGAGACGCTGGGGCCCGTCCGCCGTTCGCTTTCCCTCCTCGGGGGCACGACCTTCGCGGCGCCGGGGCGGGCGGAAAGCTCGGCGCGGGAGCATCGCGCCATCGTCGAGGCCGTGGCGGCGCGGGACGAGGCGGCGGCGGAGGCGGCGGCGCGCGCCCATATCGCGAGCGCCTACGCCGTGAGGCTCCGCTTGGAAGCGGCGCGCTGACGCTCTATCCTCCGGCGCGGAAGGAGCCCTCCCATGCTGACCAAACCCCTCGGCCGCCTGCGCCTCGGCGTCAATATCGATCATGTCGCGACGATCCGGAACGCCCGCGGCGGCGCCGCGCCGGACCCGGTGCGCGCCGCGAAGGTCGCGGAGGCGGCGGGGGCGGACGGGATCACCGCCCACCTACGGGAGGACCGGCGGCATATCGTCGACGCCGACATCGAGGCGATCATCGAGGCGATCTCCATCCCGCTGAATTTCGAGATGGCGGCGACGGAGGAGATGCAGAAGATCGCGCTCCGCCACCGGCCGCACGCCGTCTGCATCGTGCCGGAGCGGCGGGAGGAGCGGACGACGGAGGGCGGGCTCGAAGTCGCGCGCGAGGAGAACCGGCTGGCGCATTTCATCGCGCCGCTCAGGGAGGCGGGCTGCCGCGTCTCGATCTTCATCGCGGCGGACCGGCGGCAGATCGAGGCGGCGGCGCGGATCGGCGCGCCGGTGATCGAGCTGCATACCGGCGCCTATTGCGATTATCATGCCGAGGGCCGCTTCGAGGAGCGGGACGCGGAGCTGGCGCGGCTCCGGGACATGGCGGCCTTCGGCCATTCGCTCGGCCTCGAGGTCCATGCCGGGCACGGGCTGACCTACGAGACGGCGGCGGAGGTTTCCGTCTTTCCCGAGGTGATGGAGCTGAACATCGGGCATTTCCTGATCGGCGAGGCGATCTTCTCCGGGCTCGACAGCGCGATCCGGCGGATGCGGGACGTGATGGACCGGGCGCGGCGCGAGGCGTTCGGGGCGGGCGCGGCGTGAGGGACGTGCTTTCGTCCGGATCGGCCTCACCATCCGGCGAAGGCGGGCGCAAGCGGACGCCGCGCCGCGACTTCAGGTCGGACCTGGCGAGACGGCGGCCTCTGGCGCCCGGCCGATTTGACCCGCGTCAAATCGGCCCGCGGTCGTCGCCCCCCGGCGACCGCGTTTCCGCGCTCGCCGCGACGACCACGGCCCGATTTCGCGCCGTCAGGAATGCTTGGAGCCCCTCGGCCTCCGCCTGGGCTCCGGCCGACCGGCCGCCGCAGGTCTCCACCGGAGACCTGCTTTTCGAGGCCGGGGCGCGGCGCGCGCCGGCCGCGCCAAGGAACGCAAAGAGTCCATGACCGACCTTTCCATCCTCCTCGCCCCCGCCATCGCCTTCGCCGTCGCCTGCGGCGCGCCCGGGCCTGCGACGCTCGGCGTCGCGGCGACGGCCATGGCGCAGGGGGCGGGGGCGGCTTCGCGGTTCTCGCTGGGGCTCGCGCTCGTCCTCGCGCTCTGGGGCGCGCTCGTCGCCGCGGGGCTCGGGCCGCTACTTCTCGCCAGCGCGGCGGCGCTGACCGTGCTGAAGATCGGCGGCGGGCTCTTTCTCCTCTGGCTCGCCTTCGGCGCGGCGCGGAGCGCGATGCGGCCGGGCGCGGCGCCTGCGCCCGCCCCGGCGCAGCGACATTTCGCGCGGGGCGCGCTCCTTAACGCGATGAACCCCAAGGCGATCCTCGCCTGGGCGGCGGTGATCGCGCTCGGGCTCGGGCCGGAGACGACGAAGGCGGAGATCTGGGCGATCTGGGCGGTCTGCGCCGCCATCGGCCTTTCGATCTATCTCGCCTATTCGCTCGCCTTCGCCATGCCGCCCGCTCGGCGGCTCTACGCCCGCGCGCGGCGGGGGATAGAGGCGGCGACGGCGGCGCTTTTCAGCCTCGCGGGGCTCAGGCTGCTGACCTGGCGGGCGGAGGCGCCATGATCGTCGGCATCGGCTCCGACCTCGCGGACATCCGCCGGATCGAGAACACGCTCAACCGGTTCGGGGAGCGCTTCGTCATGCGCGTCTTCACCGAGATCGAGCGCCAGAAATCGGACCGGCGGAAGGAGCGCGCGGCGAGCTACGCCAAGCGCTGGGCGGCGAAGGAGGCCTGCTCCAAGGCGCTCGGCACCGGGCTCCGCATGGGCGTCGCCTGGGCGGAGATGGGGGTGGTGAACCT
>JAUHWJ010000183.1 GCA_030424705.1 Alphaproteobacteria bacterium
ATCCCCGTGCGCGCCGGTAGCGAGCGACGAGGTCGCCCATCGCGTAGTTCCGGACATGGCCGATATGGATGCGCCCCGAAGGATAGGGGAACATCTCCAGCACGTAGTATTTCGGCCTAGAAGGATTGAGCCGCGCCTCGAAGACGCGCCGCTCCTCCCAGAGCGCGCGCCACTTCGCCTCCACGGCCTGCGGATCGTATCGCCCCGTCACGGGCGCGCTGGCGGCGTCGTTCGGCATCTCTTGCGTCTCCGGCTGCGGAGACGCCCTGATAGGCGAGCGGCGCGGCGCTTTCAACGCCCGCCGCGACGCGGCTCAGCCCGCCTGGCGCTCGCCGAGCTTGAGCTGCCGCGCGCGCAGCAGGATCGCATCCTCGAGTTGGCGCGCCGTGGCGCCGGCGACAGGCGCCGTCACCCATGCTCCCGCCTCGTCCCGCACCTCGCGGTAGACGGCGACCTGCAGCGCCTGCGCCGTCAATTCCGGGCTCCGGACATAGGCGGTGACCTTGAACCGCTCGTTCGGCGCATCGGGCGACGCGGCCCAGTCGGTCGCGATGACGCCGGTGAAAGGGTCGGTCGAGGCGAGGGGAAGATAGGAAAGCGTGTCGAGCGATGCGCGCCAGAGATGGCGGTTCACCGGCGTGAGCCCCCCTCCTGCGCCTCCACCGCCTGCGCCGAGGTCGAGCATGTCCGTAACGCGGGAGTTTTCGTAGTTGCCCGCGGCGCCGCCGCCCGAGTTCCGCGCATCCTCCTTCGGCTCCGTTACGGTTCCGCCGCAGCCCGCCAGCGCGACGGCCATGGCGAGCGCTGCGCCAATCCTCAGCTGCGACATGCTTCGCTCCCCAGAGTTTCAGATCGCGACATCAACACTTGCTCTCTAGTCCGCCGTGAGGACGGAGTAAAGGCGGCCTCACCCACGATCTGTTGCGGGAAAAACACAGCGCAAGGCATGCGACAGGCCGCTGCGTCTTTGTTGCTTGACCGCGGCGGGCCGCTGCGGGAAACCGGCTCCACTCAACAGGCGCGGCAAAGCGCCTTCAAACTGTGAGGGACAAGATGAAGAAAGTTCTCCTTGCGACGTCGGCGCTCGTCGCGGCCGGCTTCGTGACCTCCGCCTCCGCCGCTGAGTGGGAAACCGGCGTCTCCGGCTACTACTTCCTCGGCGTCGGCGTGACCGACTCCAACGCGCAGGATGGCATCGGCGTCCTTCGTGACGGCGAGTTCCACGTCAACGGCCGCCTGACGGCGGACAATGGCCTGACCTTCCGCGCCCGCATCGAGGTCGAGGCGTTCACGTCCGGCGACCAGATCGACGAGAACTGGGGCTCCGTCTCCGGCTCCTTCGGTACGCTGATGATCGGTTCCAACGACACTGTCGTTTACGAGAACCTCTCCGGCATCGGCATCATCTACGCGCCGGGCGCCCGCATCGGCTACGCGGACAGCTTCGCGCTGACGACCGCCGCCGGCGTTGGCTTCTCGCCGTTCCCGGGCGTCGCGTCCGACCAGATCGGCCTGCACTACACCACGCCGGACTTCATGGGCTTCAAGGCGTTCGCCGGCTATCACCCGTCCAACGCGACGGACGGCGCCGCGGACACCAACAACCCGGTGTTCGACAACGGCGGCGAGATCTGGAACGTCGGCGCGTCCTACACGGGCGACTTCGGCGACTTCTCGCTCGGCCTTGGCGCTGGCTACACGGACATCGAGGGCGTTGCGGGCGAGCAGATCTCCTTCGCGGCGAACGTCGGCTTCCAGGGCTTCACCCTCGCCGGCTTCTACGAGGATGATTTCGGTGGCGACGAGTTCGGCATCGGCGCGCAGTACGCGACCGGCCCGTGGACGATCGGCGGCGGCTGGGGCCATGGCGACTCCGGTGCGACGAACAACGACGTCGTCGCTGGCTGGGTCACCTACACGGCGGCTCCGGGCGTCCTCTTCACGGCGGGCCTCGAGTATGCCGACGACGACACCACGAACAACTCCGACTTCGGCGGCCTGGCGTTCATGACGCTGCGCTTCTGATCTACGGATCATTCGGGGAAAGGGCGGGCTTCGGCCCGCCCTTTTTCTTTGCGCCGTCAGCTGGCGCACTCATTCGCAAGGCGCCTTCTTTGGCAGCGTAGAGAAGTCAGGGCGCCGAGAGAGCAGGCTCCACGCCTCGCGCCTCTCACTTTAGTGACATTCCTGTTGCACCGCACAATCCGTGAGGAACACTGAGGCCATCGCCGCCGGAATTAGCCGCGCAGCGTTCCTTTCGGATCGAGGACAAGATGAAGACAGCGCTCTTCGCAACTTCGGCGCTCTGCGCCGCGGGGTTGGCCTGCGCCGCTTCGGCGGCGGAATGGGAGACGGGAGTCTCCGGCTATTACTTCCTCGGCGTCGGCGTGACCGATTCCGGTGCGCAGGACGGGGTCGGCGTCCTCCGCGACGGCGAGTTCCATGTGAACACTCGGCTCGCCGCGGATAACGGCATCGTCTTCATCGCGCGAGTCGAGGTCGAGGCCTTCACGTCCGGGGATCAGATCGACGAGAACTGGGGGCGCATCATCGGGCCGTTCGGCACGGTGGAAATCGGCTCCGATGCATCTGTGGGCTACGAGCAGGTCGGCGCCCTCGGCATCGTCTTCTCCCCCGGCGGCCGCATCGGCTACGCGGACGCCTTCGCGCTCACCAGCGAGGCGCTGGTGAACGAAGCGGCCTTCATGGGTTTCGCGACCGACTCCATCGGCCTTCACTATTCGTCACCGGACTTCTTCGGTTTCCAGGTCCACGGCTCCTACATCCCGAGCGCGAACACAGATGGCGCGGCGGACACCAACAACCCGGTCTTCAGCGCGAATGACGAGGTTTGGTCCCTTGCTGCGACCTATGCGGGCGAGTTCAACGAGGTCTCCTTCGGCTTTGGCGGGCACTACACCGACCAGGAAGGCGTCGCTGGCGAGCAGATCGGCGCGGCCGGCTATGTTGGCTTCTCCGGAATCACCCTCGCCGGCTTCTACGAGGATGACTTTGCGGGCGACGAGTTCGCCATCGGCGCGCAGTACGAGACCGGCCCATGGGCCATCGGCGGCGGCTATTCGAACTCCAACCAGCTCGACAACGAAATCGCCTCCGGCTGGGTGACCTACAGCGCAGCTCCCGGCGTCCAGTTCACGGTCGGCCTCGAATATGCGGATGACGACAGCGTTGCAGGGTCCGATTTCGGCGGGCTCGCCTACATGTCGCTCTTCTTCTGAGGCATGGAGGGGGCGGGCTCCGCGCCCGCCCCTTTCGCTTTTCGCGCCGCCGCCATAGGCTTCAAGGTATGAGTCTAGCCGAAGTCCAGTCCCGCATAGACGCCGCCCTGGCCGAGGCGAGCCGACCGAAGGGAGCCGCGCGCCTCGTCGCGGTCTCCAAGGTCCAGCCGCTCGAACGGGTGGAGGCGGTGCTCGAAGCCGGCCATCGCCTCTTCGGGGAGAACCGGGTGCAGGAGGCGGCGGGCAAGTGGCCGGCCCTGCGCGAGCGCTTCCCCGGCGTCGAGCTTCACCTCCTCGGCCCGCTCCAGACCAACAAGATCAAGCCCGCGCTCGAGCTTTTCGACGCGATCCAGTCCGTGGACCGTCCCGCGCTGGCCGAAAAGCTCGCCGCCGCGGTTCAGGGCCGCGGGGCCTGCCCGCAGCTCTTCGTCCAGGTCAACACCGGCGAGGAGCCGCAGAAGGCCGGCGTCGCGCCGGGGGAGGCGGACGCCTTCATCGCGAAATGCCGGGCGATGGACCTTCCCGTCGCCGGCCTCATGGTCATCCCGCCGGTGGATGAGGAGCCCGCGCTGCATTTCGCGCTCCTCGCGAAGATCGCGGAGCGGAACGGGCTTGCGGAGCTCTCGATGGGCATGAGCGCGGATTACGAAACCGCGGTCCGCCTCGGCGCCACCGTCGTGCGCGTCGGCTCGGCGATCTTCGGCGAACGCGCCTACGGCTGAACGATCACCCGGCTCCGCCGCCCCCAGCGCGCCCAGATCCAGAGGAGATCCGCCCGCCGGAACGCGACGCACCCCGCTGTCGGCCGCCTCGGGCCGCGCCAGCAATGGACGAAGATCGCGGAGCCGCCGCCCGGCCGTCCCTCGGCGTTCCAGTCGGTGAAGAGGACGAGGTCATAGAGCCCGTCCCCCCGCCGCATCCGCTCATGGCTGAACCCGGCTGCGCCCCGCCGCAAAAGACGGTTATAAGCCGGGTCCGCCGGATCGTCGGACCAGATGTCCCGCGGCCCCGCCGCCAGCAGCGGCGCGCCGGCCGGCCGGCGCATCCGGTCCGCCCGCCACATGCCGCCGACGATGCGATGCGCGCCCGCGGGCGTGGCCCCGTCCCCCTCCCGCTTCGCATCCGTCACGCCGGCGCGCCCCAGGGAGACAGGGAAGCGCCGCCCAAGGAACCGCGCGCCCCAACGCCCGACCACAAGGTCGCCCGGCTGCGGCCTCACAAGAGGTGGCCGCTCTTGCGCGCCTTCGTCGCGAGATATTCGACATTATGCGCCGTATGGCCGACGATCAGCGGCACGCGCTCCGCCACGGCGAGCCCCGCCGCCTCCATCGCCGCCACCTTGCCGGGGTTGTTCGTCATCAGCCGGACGCCGGCGAAGCCCATCCGCTTCAATATCTCCGTGCCCAGCCGGAAGTCCCGCTCGTCATCCTCGAAGCCGAGCCGGTGGTTCGCCTCCACCGTGTCGAAGCCCTCGTCCTGCAGAAAATAGGCGCGCATCTTGTTGGCGAGGCCGATCCCCCGCCCTTCCTGGTTGAGATAGAGCAGCACGCCCGCGCCCTCCGCCCCGATCTGCGTGAGCGCGGCGCGGAGCTGCGGCCCGCAATCGCATTTGAGCGAACCGATCAGGTCCCCGGTGAAACAAGCCGAGTGAAGCCGCGCCAGCACCGGCTTCGCCCGGTCCGGCGCGCCGATCTCGATCGCGTAATGCTCCTCCTCCCCGCTCGCCGGGCGCCAGACAAGGACGCGCGCATCCTCTGCGTAGGAAAGCGGAACCCGCGCCGCGGAGACGAGCGAAAGGTCGATCCCCGCCGCCTCCGCCGGCGCCATCATCGCCGCCTCGACGATGGTGAGCCCCGCCTCCGCCGCGAGCCGCCGCGCCGCCTCCGCCGCCATCGGCGCAGCCACGATTGCGGGCAAGAGCCGCGCGGATTTCGCGAGCTTCAGCGCCATCCGCTGCGCCGCCGCCCCGCCCTCGCGCCGGGCGATGAAGGGCCCCGCCATCGGCGCCGAAAGCGCCAGCGCCGGGTCCGCCGCGGCGAGGATTTCCCGCAATCCGAAGGATTCCGGCAGGGCGATCCGCGCCATGTCCCCGTCATAGGTGCGCGCCTTCAG
>JAUHWJ010000184.1 GCA_030424705.1 Alphaproteobacteria bacterium
ACCGGCGGCGAGACAATCCTTCTCTCCGGCGGAGCCTATGGCGGGCTCAACCTCTTCGGCCGGACCTTCGAGACGCCGGTGACCATCGCCTCGGCGGATGACGACAACCCGGCCGTCTTCACCGGCACGATCACCCTGACGGCCGTGACCGGGCTCGTCATCGACGGCGTGGACGTCGACGGCGAAGTCCCGCTCAGCGGCGCCGGGGCGCGGATCTCGGTCCGCGGGGGCGGAGACATCACGTTCACGGACATGAACATCTCGGGCACGATCCGCCCCGAGATCGAAGGCGTCGTGGATGAACTCGCCGGCTACCCGACCGAATTCGGCTTCCGGATCGACGGCGCCGCGAATGTCAGCCTCGACCGGCTCGAGATGACCGACTTCGCGAAGGCGATCAGCATCGCGAACAGTCAGGACATCTCCCTGACCCGCTCCGAAATCCACCAGATCCGGAGCGACGGCGTCGCGATGTCGAGCTCCCGCGGCATTCTCATCGAGGAAAACCACTTCCACGACTTCCACCCGCTCATCAAGCCGAAGGGCGCGGGGGACCATCCCGACTTCATCCAGTATTTCGGCGACCGGGGCGGGATCGGCGTCCATGACGTCACGATCCGCGACAACGCCTTCATCCAGGGCGACGGCTATGCGGTGCAGGTGATCTTCGGCTGGTCCGGCGCCGCGAACCCTTCGCCCTTCACGAATTTCGTCGTCTCGGGCAACTTCATCCAGAACAGCCAGCTCCACGGCATCACGCTCGGGGACGTGACCGGGGCGGAGATCACCGAGAATGTGCTGATCCCGCGCACCTTCGTGATGGGAGAGCCGGGAGCGCAGCGGCCGCTGATCTCCGTCAGCGGCGGCGTCGTGACGGACGGGCTGCGCGACATCTACATCGCGGACAACATCCTGACGCTGGGCTGGGATCCGGTCTTCAATCCGTCCAAGCTCGATGCGGCGGGGAACGAGGCGCGCGACGTGGTCTATGGCGACGTGATCGTTCTCGAACAGCACCGCATTGTCGCGAACTACTGGTCTTCCATCGTCCTGCCGGACCGGCAGGACTTCGCGGACCATGCTAGCTGGGAGGAGGCGGCGATGGCCGTGCTCCGGGCCGAACTGCCCGAGGCCGTGGCGGGCCTGCTGCCGCCGTCGACGGAGGAGGATGCCGCTTCGGGCGTCGTCCACGTGGTCGGGGATGGCTGGACCCGGCTCGACTCCGTCGATTTCGCGGCGGGGGACGTGATCCTCCTCGACGAGACGGAGGCCATCGACTCGCTGGACGGGTTGTTGGCGCGCGCCGCCCTCTCCGGCGCGGAGGCGGTCGAAGGCGCCGATCTCCGCCTCGTGGAGGAGACGGCGGGCGGGTTGCGCGTGATCGACATCGATCTCGCGGGGATCGAGACGGCGGAGGGCTTCGCCTT
Source organism: Alphaproteobacteria bacterium (assembly GCA_030424705.1). Lineage (GTDB taxonomy): Bacteria > Pseudomonadota > Alphaproteobacteria > Rhodobacterales > Rhodobacteraceae > Pikeienuella. The sequence continues at coordinate 1,428 of JAUHWJ010000184.1, forward strand.
CCTCCCCGCGCCCCGGGCGGTGACAGTCGCTCCGGGCGAGGCGGTGTCGCTTGCTTTCGCCGCGGACGAGGTTTCCGGGGCGGCGGCCGCGCATTCCGGCGCTTCGGCTTCGGTCGATGGCGCGGCGCTGACCTACGATGCGGAGGCCACGCCCGACCACAGGCTCGACCGGGTGGATTTCGCCGTGACGGACGGAGACGGCGCGATCGGCCTCGGCTCGGTCTTCGTCGCTGTGCGGGGCGCGGAGGCGGCCGTGCAGGAGGGCGGCGACGGGAACGACAAGCTCTACGGCGGCCGAGGCGCCGAGGCGCTGATCGGCGGCGGCGGGGCTGACGTTCTCTTCGCGCGAGGCGGGGATGACTGGCTCGAAGGGGGTGCGGGGAATGACCGCCTCACCGGCGGGGAAGGGTCCGACTTCCTGATCGGCGGCGGCGGAGCGGACAATTTCGTCTTCTACGGCGCCGATATCGCGGGCGGCGCCCGCGACGTGATCGTCGATCTCGACTTCGCGGAAGGGGACCGGCTCAACCTCGCGCATTTCGGGGCGGGAACCTTCGGCGAGGGCTACGCCTTCGGCCCGGCCGACGGCTCCGGCGCGGCGGCGCTGAACATGGCCCACTTCCTCGCCCTCGGGTCGGAGGCGGGTTTCTCGCTGGAGCGGATCGGCGAAGGCCACGCGCTGCTAACGGCGGGCGATGGCGCGGGGGCTATCGAGGTGCTCTTCGCCGGGGCCTCCGTCGCGGCCTTCGAGGCGGCCTGGCCGCTCGCCTGATCCGCACCGCCGGGCATGCAGGCCGCCGCTCCCTCATGGGGGCGGCGGCTTCGTTTCAGATGAGGCTCCACTTTCCGGCGGCGAGGGCGAAGCCTGCGATCACCGCATTCGCCGCGGCATGGCACCAGATCGCGTCGGCGATGCGCCCGCGGCGGAGCGCGAAGCCCGCAAAGACGAGGCCGGCGAGCCCCGCGGCGATCCAGCGGTCATGCAAGGCGGCGAAGAGCGCCGTGCTCACCCCCACCGCGAGGAGCAGGCCCGCGACCGGGCCGAGGCGGGCGGAGAGGTTCAACCGCTCCTGCAGGTAGCTGCGGAAGAGCAGCTCCTCCACCACCGGCACCAGCAGCGACGTGCCGATGACGCGGCAGACGGCCCAGATCGCGAAGGCCCAGAGCGGCAGCGCCGCGAGCGCGGCGGCGAGCGGATCGTCCGCCGCAGGCTCGGGCGCCGTCGCCACCCAGGCGAGGCCGATCAGAACGCCGGCCCCGGCCGCGAGCGGGTCGATCCGCCAGTCGAGCCGCGCCAGCAGCCGCCAGAAGAAAAGCAGCGCCGCGAGGGTGACAACGAAGCGGAGCGGATAGGCCTCACCCGGAATCTCGAAGAAGGTGGAGGCCAGCAGCGCCGTCGCCATGAAGGCGATGAAGGGGATGAGCCGCGCGGCGTTCCAGTCCTCCGCCAGCGGCGGAAGCGGCGCCGCCGCGGGGCGCGCGACGGCCGCGCCGCGATCCTTGCGGAAGAACGGCGTCGCATGGGCGGCGGCGGCGAGGCTGAGCGAGAGGAGCGTGAACATCAGCCAGCCTGCATGGCTGTGAAAGCCCTCGATCGCCAGCGTCGGCGAGACATGGGCGCCGAGGAGGACGAGGCCAGCGATCCGCACCACGTTCAGCACCCAGCTGAGAAGAATCCCGATCGGCAGCAGCAGCAGCACATGCGGAAAGCGAAGGTCGCGCCGGAACATCGCGATGTAGAGCGCGGTGAAGCCGGAAATCAGCGCGAAGCCCTCGATCCCCGAACATTGCGGCCCGACGCGGACGCCGAACTCCCCGAGTTTCAGCGCCACGTTCTCCGGAATGGTGATGGCGTCCGGCTCGAACACCTGAAGGAGCGCCGCGGAGGCGCGGAAGGTCATCTCCGCGAGCGGGCTCCATTTCCAGAACTGCTGCGCGAAGGCCGCCAGATCCGGCGCCGCAATCGCGACGGGAATCGCTAGGAAGAGAGGCGTTCCGCCAAGGCGGGCGAGCCCCGCCCATGTCGCCGCCGGCGCGAGGGCGAGCGCGGCGCCGGCCGAGGCGGCCGCAGCGCCCGAGAGCCAGAGGACGACGGCGGCGGCGAAGGTTCCGCCGCCGCTCGCATCGGAGAGGAAGAACCACGGCGACATCAGCAGCGCGAAGCCGGCGAGGTTCAGCCCGAGCCAGCGAAGCGCGCCGCCCCGCGGCCCCTCAGCGAGAAGCGCGAGCGCCGCCCGCCGGTGCGGCAGCAGCACGAGCGCGAGCGCCGCGAAAAGCGTGAAGGCGCGGGCCGGCGCCAGAGAGAGGAAGCCGCAGAAGGCCTTCGGCGCCCGATCCTCGCAGACGAATTCGAAATTGTTGATGTAGAGCAGGGAGATCAGCGCCAGCTCGACGGCGACGAGCGCCCCTGTCAGCAGCGCCGGCGCCCAGCTCCGCGCGGCCCCGCCCGCGCTTCTGTTTTCCGAGGTGGTCATGTCGGTCATGGCGCGCCCCACAAACACGAAAACCCCTTCTCAGGGGTGAAGAGGCCCGTCGCGTCCCGCGCGGGGCTAAGGGAAGGGTCGGCGGCGGGTCGCCCCGCCGCCGGAACCGAGGCTCAGCGCTTCGTGCGCTCGCGCACGAGGGCGACAACGCCGCCGACGACCGCGAGAGCGGCCGCGCCGGCGAGCGCGTCGATCTCGGGAACGTCGTTGAACGGGCCCGCGACGGCGGCGACAGGCGCGAGGATGGCGGCGAGCGCGATCACGATCTTCATGTCTTCAGTCCTTTCATTGCCCCGATCGATCAGATCGATCTGATTTTACACCGTTTCGAGCGAAAGCGCCCGATTCTTCGGAGGTCTCCCCCCAGGTCACGGCCCCTGCTCCGGGGCCGCGTTTCGTAGGGGCCCGCCGGCGAACCGCCGGGCCTCTCAGCCTCAGCAGAGGCAATCCAGCTCGGAGAACTGGACGCCGATGAGGAAGGGCTGCAGCGGGGTCGACGGGTTCGGGTCGATCGGGTCGAGAAGAAGGCCGACGATGTCGCCCTGCCCCGCCTCGAAGCCCTCGCCGAACGCGAGCGCGTCATTGTAGATCGCGAAGGCGTCCGCCGTTTGCCCCTGCCCAAAGGTCGGGTTGTTGCGAACCTGGCCGTTCGCGCCGTCCGTCAGCAGCCAGATGGCGCCCTGGATCTCCGCATCGTTCACGCCATCGGTGAAGTTGAAGCGATCCGCATCCGCCCCGTCGAAATCGAGGTTGAGGATGTAGTTGACCATGTCGAGATTGGCCGCGGCGCTCTGGAAGTTCGCGCCGCCGCGGGAGCCGCTGAGCGCGGCGATCACCGCCGGGTCGGAGCCATCCGCAAGCAGGACGTTGACGTCCGTTATGGGCCCCGTGATGATCGGCGTCACGGAGTTCGTGCCGTTCACTTCCAGGAAGGCGGAGAGACAGTAGGCGTCCTCGACGAACAGCCCGTCGAAGCGGGCGTCGCCGCCGGAAAGCAGAATGTCGTAGGCCTGGCCGGTCCGCGGATTGAGATAGCCGTCCGTGATCTGCACCGAAAGCGCCCCGGCCGGGTCGAAGGCCGGCAGCGATTCGCCGATATCCTCCAGCGTCTCCGCCGAGCCGCAGACCTCCACCGAGACGTTCGCAACCGCCGAGTCGATCCCGTCGGAGACGGTGTAGGTGAAGCCGACCGTGAGGGACTCGCCGATCTCGAGGTCGATCAGCTCCTGCGAGCCGAGCCCGTCGAACACCAGCTCGCCGTTCACGAGGCTCACGACCACGCCGTTGGCGAGCGTCACCTGCCCGTTCGCGTCGAAGGCCTGGCCGTCCACCGCAACGATGCTCAGCGGATCGCTGTCGGCGTCCGTATCGTTGGCGAGCACGTCGAGCGTCAGGATCTCGTTGGCGCAGATCT
>JAUHWJ010000185.1 GCA_030424705.1 Alphaproteobacteria bacterium
GGCCTCGGCGCCGTCCTCGCCCGCGACCTCGCGGGGCGGGGGGCGCGCCTGTTGCTGGCGGACATCTTGGAGGAGGAGGGGCGGGAGACGGCCGCTTCGCTCGGCGCGGCCTTCCACCCGGTGGACCTCGGCGAGCCCGCCTCCGTCGCCGCGCTCGGCGACTGGGCGGCGGCGGAGACGGGGGGGCGGCTCCACGGGCTCCTCAACAACGGCGCCATCGCGACCGGGATCGGCGGGATCGGGTTCGAGGAGATCGAGCTCGAAACCTGGGACCGGGTGATGCGCGTGAACGTGCGCGGGACCTGGCTGACGACGCGGGCCTGCGCGCCCCTGCTTTCCGCCTCGGGCTCGGGCCGGATCGTCAACATCGCCTCGGACACCGCGCTCTGGGGCGCGCCGCGGCTCCTGTCCTATGTCGCGTCGAAGGGTGCGGTGATCTCCATGACGCGGAGCCTCGCGCGGGAGCTGGGGCCGAAGGGCGTCGGCGTCGCCGCCGTCGCGCCCGGCATCCTTGCGACGGAGAGCACGGACTATGTGCCCGAGGCGCGGCACAGGCTCTATGCCGAGGGGCGCGCCGCGCCGGGCGGGCGACCGGGCGGCGCGATGGGGCCGGAGGAGATTGCGCCGACGGTCGCCTTCCTCCTCTCCGAAGGGGCGCTGGCGGTGACGGGGCAGGTTCTGCCCGTCAACAACGGGTTCGTTTTCGCATGAGCATGAAGCGGCATAGATCGGGCGGCTTCGAGTTCCGGGAGCGGGACGGGGCGGGGCCGGTGCTGATCCTCCTGCACGGGATCGGCTCGGCGGCCTCCGGCTTCGCGCCCGTGGTCGAGCGGCTGCCGCTTGACTGGCGGGTGATCGCCTGGGAGGCGCCGGGCTATGCCGGCTCGAAGCCGCTGAGGGCAAAGTGGCCGCTCGCGGCGGACTACGCAGATGCGCTCGCCGGGCTGATGGACCGACTCGGGATCGCGCGGGCGGCGCTGGCCGGGCATTCGCTCGGCGCGCTGGTCGCCGGGGCCTTCGCGGCCTCGCGGCCCGAACGTGTAACGCGGCTTCTCTTCGCTTCGCCGGCGCTCGGGCACGGGCGGGCGCAGGGCGACCTCTCGCCGGAGGCGGCGACGCGGATCGCGGCGCTCGAGGCGGAGGGGGCGGAGGCCTTCGCCGCCGCGCGGGCGCCGCGGCTCCTGCACCGGGGCGAGCCGGCGGCGCTGGAGGTGGTGCGGGGCATGATGGCTTCGGTGAAGCTCCCCGGCTATGCGCAGGCGGCGCGGATGCTCTCCTCCGGCGACCTGCTGGCGGACGCGGCGCGGATCGGAGCGCCGGCGGATGTGATCTGCGGGGCGGAGGATGCGGTGACGCCGCCCGAGGGCGCGCGCCGGCTCTTCGCGGCGCTGAAGCGGCCGGGCGCGCTGACGCTCGTTCCCGAAACGGGGCATGCGCTGGCGACCGAGGCGCCGGAGGCCTTCGCCGCCGCGCTCCGCGCGCTGATGGTTCAAGGAGAAACGGCATGAGCGACACGGTGCGCGTCGGCTCCCTTTCGGGCGTCGTGATGCGGGGGCCGGGCCTGACGGCGACCTTGCCCTTCTACGAGGACATGTGGGGGCTGAGGCTCGCCCATGCGGAGCCGGGCGCGGCCTGGCTCCGGGGCACGGGCGAGGAGCCGTTCCTCTACGGCCTTCGCGATGCGCCCGTCTTCGGGATCGACCATATCGAATTCCGGGTCGAGAGCGCGGCGGCGCTGGCGGCGCTTCATTCGCAGGTCTCCGCTCGCGCGCCGGCGCATGGCGGGGCCGTGCTCTCCGCCCCTGCGCCGATGGCGGACCATATCGGCGGAACCGGCTTCGAGATTCTGGACCCGGACAATCGCCGCATCCGCTTCCGGCATGATGGTTTGAGGCTGAACGAAGAGCCGGAATGGGCGAAGCCGCGCAAGGTCTCCCATGTCGTGCTCAACACGCCGGACATGGAGGCGCGGCAGCGCTTCTTCGAGGAGGTTCTGGGCTTCCGCGTTTCCGACTATTCGGCGGACCAGATGGTGTTCCTCCGCTGCGCGACGGATCATCACTCCATCGCCCTGGTGCGGGGCGCCTACGCCAGCGTCAACCATGTCGCCTTCGAGATGCCGACGCTGGACGAGTTCATGCGCGGGATCGGGCGCATGAAGCAGAAAGGGCATCACCCGACCTGGGGGCCGGGGCGGCACGGGCCGGGGAACAATCCCTTCGCCTATTTCTGCTCGCCCTCCGGCTTCGTGATCGAGTTCACCTCGGAATTGCAGCAGATCGACGAGGCGACGCACCGCGCCAAGGTCTGGTCCCGCGACGACCCGGAATCGATGGACCGCTGGATGACGGCGGGCCCGCCGACCCCGGCGCAGCGCGCGATCATGCAGGGGCGGCCCGATCCGGGCTTCCCGGAGCTGCGGGCGCAGGGGGCGCGGTGATGGATTACGGCTTTCAGGGCCGCGTCGCCGTCGTCACCGGCGGCTCCTCCGGCATCGGGCTCGCGACGGTCAGGACGCTGCTCGGCTCCGGCGCCCGCGTCGCGCTCTGCGCGCGGAACGAGGGGCGGCTGGCGGATGTCGCCGCCGTGCTGAAGCGGGATTTCGGGGCGGAGCGCGTGCTGGCGACAGCGCTCGACGTGCTGGACGAGGCGGCGGTGGAGGCTTTCGCGGTGGAGGTGGCGGCGGCGTTCGGCGGATGCGACCTCCTCGTGAACAATGCCGGGCAGGGCCGCATCTCCACCTTCGCGGATACCGGGGATGCGGACTGGCGGGCGGAGCTGGACCTCAAGCTCTTCAGCCAGATCCGCCCGGTTCGCGCCTTCCTGCCGATGCTGCGGGAGGCGCGAGGCGCGATCGTCGCGGTCAACTCGCTGCTCGCCTATCAGCCGGAGCCGCATATGGTCTGCACCTCGGCGGCGCGGGCGGGGGTTCAGAATCTTCTGAAATCCCTGTCAGTCGAGCTGGCGCCCGCGGTGCGGGTCAACTCCGTGCTGCTCGGCCTCGTCGGCTCCGGCCAGTGGACCCGCCGGTTCGCGGAGCGGGAGGACAAGAGCCAGAGCCGGGAGGCGTGGTATGCGGCGCTCGCCGCAAGGAAGGGAATCCCCCTCGGCCGTCTCGGCGACCCGGAGGAGGCGGCGGCGGCCATCGCCTTCCTCGGCTCGCCCGCCGCCAGCTACATCACCGGCGCCCAGCTCGAAGTTTCGGGCGGGCTTTCCCGCCATATCTGAGGACCTTGCGATGAAACCCGCGACGATCGAGCCCGAGGCGGCGCAGCAGGCGGAAACGGTCGGCGACTTCATCGCCCGCTGGCTGGCGGAGGTGGGCGTGACGACGATCTTCGGCGTCATCTCCATCCATAACATGCCGATCCTCGACGCGGTCGCGCGGCAGGGGCGCATACGCTTCGTGCCCGCGCGCGGCGAGGCGGGGGCGATGAACATGGCGGACGCCTATGCGCGGGTGACGGGCGGGCTCGGAATCTGCATGACTTCGACCGGCACGGCGGCGGGCAACGCCGCGGGCGCGCAGGCGGAGGCGCTGACGGCGGGCTCGCCCGTGCTTCACATCACCAGCCAGGTGGACCTCGCCTTCGCGGACCGGGACCGTGCGCCGATCCATGACGTGCCGCGGCAGCCGGAGATGCTGCGCGGCGTCTCCAAGGCCGTGATCCGGATGTGGGATGCGAGCGGGGCGGTGGGCGCGCTGACCGCCGCTGTCTCCGCCGCGCTCTCGGCGCCGACGGGGCCGGTGAGCCTCGAGATTCCGGTGGATGTGCAGCGCGCAGCGGCGGCGCCGCAGCCGCGGGTCTTTGCGCCCGTTCCGGTTCGGCCGCTCGCGGCGGAGGCGGCGCTCGACGCGATGGCGGAGGCGATATGCGGCGCGCGGCGCCCGCTGCTCTGGCTCGGCGGCGGGGCGCGGGGCGCGGCGGCGGAGGCGACGGAACTGATGCGGCGGGGCTTCGGCGTCGTCACCTCCACCAATGGCAGGGCGGTCGTTCCCGAGGATTCCGCGGCGACGCTCGGCGCCTTCAACATGACGCCGGAGGCGGCGGAGCTTTACCGGACATGCGACCTCATGCTCGTCGTCGGCTCGCGGCTCCGGGGCAACGAGACGCGCAACAACCAGATGCCGCTGCCGCGCCCGCTCCTCCAGATCGATGCGGCGGCGGAGCAGGGCGGGCGGAACTATCCGGTGGAGATTTTCGCGCATGGGGACGCGGCGGATGCGCTTTCGCGCCTGCTTTCGAAGCTTCCCGAAAAGCTTGAAACGGACCCGAACCTGCCCTTCGACATCGCGCGCGCCCGCGCCGGTTCCGAGGGGCGGATGCGCTCCCTTCTCGGCCCCTACGCCGTGATCGCGGACGCGCTGGCGGAGCGCGTCTCCAAGGGCGGGCATCCGTGGGTGCGGGACGTGACGATCTCCAACTCCACCTTCGGCAACCGCCATGTGCGGATCGCCGGTCCGCGGCTCGGCGTCCATGCGCTTGGCGGCGGGATCGGGCAGGGGCTCGCCATGGGGATCGGCGCGGCGCTGGCGACGCCCGGGCCGAAGGCGGTGACGCTGGTGGGCGACGGCGGCGCCATGCTCGGCCTTGCGGAGATGATCACGGCGGTCGATGAGGCCGCGCCGCTCGTCTATGTGCTGATGAACGACCGGGCCTATGGCGTGATCGAGAACATCCAGGACGCGCAATATGGCGGGCGGCGGCACTGGTCGAAACTCGCCGTGCCGGATTTCGCGGGGTTCTGCGCCTCCGTCGGGATGCCGCACCGGCGCTGCGCCGATGTCGAGGCCTTCGGCGCGATGCTGGACGAGGCGCTGGCGGCGGAGGGGCCGCAGCTGATCGAGGTCGACATGGTCGCGATCGGCCCCTTCGCGGAGAGTTTCGCCGGCCCGCCGGCCGGCGCGGCGGGCAAGGGCTGAGCGCGATGCGGCTCGGCCTCATCGGCTTCGGCGCCATCGGCTCCGCGCTCCTGCCGATGCTGGAGCGGATCGGCGTCTCTCCGGTGGCGACGCTGGTGCGGATCGAGCGGGTGCGGGAGGCGCCGGCCGGCGTCTCCAGCCTTTCCGCCCTCCTGATGGCGCGGCCGACGCTGGTGGTCGAGGCTGCGGGGCAGGGGGCGGCGCGGGAGTATGGGCCGGCTATCCTCGGCGCGGGGATCCCGCTCGTCCTCGCCTCGGTCGGCGCGCTCGCCGACCAGGGCGCGGAGCGGGACTTGCGGGCCGCGGCGGAGGCGGGCGGGGCGCGGCTGATCCTCCCCTCGGGCGCGGCGGGCGGGCTCGATGCGCTTTCGGCGATGGCGGCCTCGGGGCCGGT
>JAUHWJ010000186.1 GCA_030424705.1 Alphaproteobacteria bacterium
CGGCGCGCCGATCCAGCAGGACTTCATCGTCGCGGTGATCGGCCTGTTCGTTCTTCTCGAAGCCACGCGCCGCGCGCTCGGCCCGGCGCTGATGATCGTCGCCTCCGTCTTCCTCGCCTATACGTTTCTCGGGCCGCTGATGCCCGGGATCATCGCGCACAAGGGCAATTCGCTCTCGGAAGTTGTGAACCACCAGTGGATCACGACGGAGGGCGTGTTCGGCATCGCGCTCGGCGTCTCCACCTCCTTCGTGTTCCTCTTCGTCCTGTTCGGTTCGCTCCTGGACAAGGCGGGGGCCGGCAACTACTTCATCCAGGTGGCGTTTTCGCTGATGGGGCATATGCGGGGCGGGCCCGCCAAGGCCGCCGTCGTATCCTCCGCGATGACCGGGCTGATCTCCGGCTCCTCCATCGCGAACGTCGTGACGACCGGCACGTTCACCATCCCGCTGATGAAGAAGGTCGGCTTTTCGTCGGAGAAGGCCGGGGCCGTCGAGGTCGCCTCCTCCGTCAACGGGCAGATCATGCCGCCGGTGATGGGCGCGGCTGCGTTCCTCATGGTCGAATATGTCGGCATCCCGTATTTCGACGTGGTGAAGCACGCCTTCCTGCCGGCGACGATCTCCTACATCGCGCTCGTCTACATCGTGCATCTCGAGGCGATGAAGGCGGGGATGCAGGGATTGCCGCGGGCCTATGAGCCGAAGCCCATCGTGCAGCGGCTCGTCGGGATCGCCTTCACGATCGCGGTGATCTGCGCGCTTTCCTTCGGCGTCTATTACGGCATGGGCTGGATGCGGCCCGCCTTCGGCGCCGCAGCAGGATATGTCGTCTTCGCGCTGCTGACGGCGGCCTATGTCGCCCTCCTCTGGGTCGCCTCGCGGGAGGCGCCGCTGAAGCTCGACGATCCGAACGCGCCGGTGACGCGGCTGCCGTTGCCGGGGCCGACGATCCGCTCCGGCCTCCATTTCCTTCTTCCCGTCATCGTCCTCGTCTGGGCGCTGATGGTGGACCGGCTCTCGCCCGGCCTCTCCGCCTTCTGGGCGGCTTCCTACATGATCTTCATCCTCGTCACGCAGCGCCCGCTCATGGCGATCTTCCGCGGGGAGAGCGAGTTCGCGCGGGACGTGGCGCAGGGTTTCCGCGACCTGCTCGAAGGGCTGATCGCCGGGGCGCGGAACATGATCGGCATCGGCATCGCCACGGCGACGGCGGGGATCATCGTCGGCGCGGTGAGCCAGACCGGCGTCGGCTCCTCCCTCGCCGATGTGGTGGAGGTTCTCTCCGGCGGGAACATCATGGCGATCCTGCTGCTGACCGCCGTGCTTTCCCTCATCCTCGGCATGGGGCTGCCGACGACGGCGAACTACATCGTCGTCTCCGCCCTGCTCGCGCCGGTGATCGTGACGCTCGGGCAGCAGAACGGGCTGATCGTGCCGCTGATCGCGGTGCATCTCTTCGTCTTCTATTTCGGGATCATGGCGGACGTGACGCCGCCCGTCGGCCTTGCCAGCTTCGCGGCGGCGGCGGTTTCGGGAGGGGACCCGATCCGCACCGGGGTCGTCGCCTTCTTCTATTCGCTCAGGACGGCGGCGCTGCCCTTCCTCTTCGTCTTCAATACGGAGCTTCTGCTGATCGATGTGACATGGGCGCAGGGGATATTCGTCTTCGTCATCGCGACGACGGCGATGCTGCTCTTCGCGGCGGCGACGCAGGGCTGGTTCCTGGCGCGTAACCGCATTCACGAGACGGTCATCCTCCTCCTCGTCGCGTTCACCCTGTTCCGCCCCGGATACTGGATGGACATGGTCGCCCCGCCCTTCACGGAGCGCCCGCCGGCCGAGATCGAGGCTGCGGCGGGGAATGCGCCGCCGGGCGCGGAGCTTCGGCTGGAGGTGAACGGGCTGAACGCCGTCGGCGACCCGGTGACCTTCACCGCGCTCCTGCCGCTCGGCGAGGGGGCGACGGGGGCGGAGCGGCTCGCCGCCGCCGGGCTCGAATACATCATCGCCGGCGATACGACGACGATCGACAACGTCGCCTTCGGCTCGGCGGCGCAGGAGGCGGGGCTCGACTGGGACCAGCAGATCACCCGCGTCCTCGCGCCGGCGCCGCAGCCTTCGAAATATTTCATGTTCATCCCGGCGCTGGCGCTGCTCGCGCTCGTCGTCCTGATGCAGCGGCGGCGCGCCGACGCCGCGCCCGCGCCCGCCACGGCCTGAGAGGAGGCGAAGATGTTCTCGACAATCCTTCTGCCGGTGGATCTCGGCCATGACGCCTCCTGGGAGAAGGCGCTGCCGGCGGCGCTCGGCTTCGGCGGCGCGCTGCATCTTCTGAGCGTCGCGCCGGATTTCGGCGAATCCGCCGTCTCCTCCTATTTCCCGCCGGATTTCGAGGCGAAGGCGCGGGCCGGGCTGAAGGCGCGGCTCGAAGCCTTCGCGGCGGAAAAGGCGCCGGGGGCGACCGCGCATGTCGCCTTCGGGGATATCGACCGCTCGATCCTCGACGCGGCGAGCCGCATCGGGGCGGACCTGATCGTCATGGCCTCGCACAAGCCCAGCGAGCTGCGCTCATTCTTCGTCGGAAGTCATGCGGAACGGGTGGTGCGCCATGCGCCGATCCCCGTTCTCGTGATCCGCTGAGGCGAGGGTGGCGCCGCATCTGCGAATGGTCATAATCGGGGAACCGAGACCGACACAGGAGCCGGACCGAGAATGACCCCTTTCGCCATCGCCGGCGTGCAGATGCACGTTGCGGCCCTCCATTCCAACGTGGAGGCGATGCGCCACCGCATCGACGTGCTGATGGCCCGCTTTCCCTGGGTGCAGATGGCGCTCTTTTCCGAGCTGGCGCCCTATGGCCCGCTGGACCGCTTCGCCCAGCCCTTCCCGAACGACGTGATCGACCAGTTCCAGCATGACGCGCGGCGGCACGGCATCTGGCTCATTCCCGGCTCGATGTTCGAGAAGCTGGAGGACGGGCGCATCCGCAACACCTCCGTCGTCATCAACCCCGAGGGCGAGATCGTCGCGAAATATGCGAAGATGTTTCCGTTCCGGCCCTATGAGGCCAATGTGGATGCGGGGACGGAGTTCTGTGTCTTCGACGTGCCGGGCGCGGGGCGGTTCGGGCTCTCGATCTGCTATGACATTTGGTTCCCGGAGACGACGCGGCACCTGACGGCGCAGGGCGTCGAGGTGCTGCTGCATCCGGTGCTGACCGGGACGACGGACCGCGATGCGGAAATCGCCATCGCGCGGGCGACGGCGGCGCAGTTCCAGTGCTATGTCTTCGACGTGAACGGCCTGGCCGCGGGCGGGGTGGGGCGGTCCCTCGTCGTCGATCCGGCGGCGACGGTGCTGCACCAATCGGCCGGGCAGGAGGACATGTTCCCCATCGAGGTCGATTTCGACCTCGTGCGCCGCCAGCGCGAGACCGGGCTCAAGGGGCTCGGGCAGGTGCTGAAGAGCTGGCGCGACCGGTCCGCCGACTTCCCGGTCTATGACCGAAGCTCCGGCGCCGAGGCCTGGCTTCATACGCTCGGGCCGCTGGAACTGCCGCAGAAGGGCTCCCGCGCGGGCATGGCCCCGCCGGACCCGCGGACGCCGCTCAACGCCTACGAGGCGCCGGCCGCGCCGGCGGCGCCGCTCGCCCTCCTGAAGGGCGGACAGGGATAGACCGGAGCCCGGACGACCGGGCGAGGAGAGAGACATGAACGTCGCCGCGCCCGAACCGAAGCTGCCCTCCATCGGGGACTATTTCAGCGCCACGCAGCTTCGCGCGGACCGGTGGAGCGCCCTGCGGGAGACGGCGGAGGCGCTCTCCCGCCACGGGCCGCAGGGCCGGAAGGGGACGAAGCTGGTGGCGGAGGCGGAGACGCTGCTCGCCGCGCTCGCCCCGATCGAACGCTACTGGGCCTTTCCCGGCCACGCCGCCTTCGCCCATCTGAAGCGGATGCTGGACGGTCGGCAGATTTCAGAATTCGCCTTCGCCGCCCGCCGGGTGGCCCGCGCGCTCGCCACCGGCGCCTACCGGCGGCGGCACGTTCCGCTCACGACGGCGGAGAACGAGGCGGAGGATATCGAGGACGACACGCTCTCCCCCGGCGCTCGGGCGCTCGGGCGGCCCTATTTCGAGGTGCTGATCGTAGACAACGTGACGGATGCGCAGGAGCGCTGGCTCCGCGCCTCCCTCCTCGCCATGCGCCGCCCGGAGGACGCCTTCGTCTATGAGCCGGTGATCCTGCCGAGCCTCGAGGATGCGCTGATCGGCATTCTCTTCAACCACAACGTCCAGGCCGTCGTCGTCCGCCCAGGGCTGAAGCTGAAATCGGCCAACAAGCTGCCGATCCTCAACGCCTATCTCAACCAGCTGGGCGAGGAGGAGGATGTGGACGCGCTGGAGCCCTCGCATTACGGGCCGGAATGCTGCCGCCTCATCGCGAAGGTCCGCCCGGAGCTCGACGCCTATCTGGTGACGGACCGTTCGGCGGAGGACATCGCGGGGCTCGACCTCGGCGGGTGCCGCCGCGTCTTCTACAATCAGGAAGACTTTCTGGAGCTGCACCTCAACATCCTGCGCGGCGTCGCGAAGCGCCACAAGACGCCGTTCTTCACGGCACTGAAGGAGTATTCGAAGCAGCCCACCGGCGTCTTCCACGCCATGCCGATCAGCCGCGGCAAGTCGATCACCCGCTCGCACTGGATCCAGGACATGGGGGAGTTCTACGGCCCCAACATCTTTCTCGCGGAGACCTCGGCGACCTCGGGCGGGCTCGACAGCCTGCTGGAGCCGCGCGGGCCGATCAAGGAGGCGCAGGAATACGCCGCCCGCGCCTTCGGCGCGAAGCAGACCTTCTTCGCGACCAACGGCACCTCGACCTGCAACAAGATCGTGGTGCAGGCGCTTGTCCGGCCCGGCGACATCGTTCTGGTGGACCGGGACTGCCACAAGTCCCACCATTACGGGATGGTTCTGGCGGGGGCGAATGTCGTCTACACGGAGTCCTATCCGCTGCATCAGTATTCGATGTACGGCGCCGTGCCGATCCGCGAGATCAAGGAGAAGCTGCTCGACCTGAAGGCGGCGGGGAAGCTCCACAAGGTGCGGATGATCCTCCTCACCAACTGCACGTTCGACGGGCTCGTCTACAATGTCGAACGGGTGATGGAGGAATGCCTCGCCATCAAGAAGGATCTCGTCTTCCTCTGGGACGAGGCGTGGTTCGCCTTCGCGCGGTTCAGCCCGACCTACCGGCAGCGGACGGCGATGCATGTCGCCGGTTCGCTGCGGGAGAAGCTGCGCTCGG
>JAUHWJ010000187.1 GCA_030424705.1 Alphaproteobacteria bacterium
AGAAGGAGGGCGACCCGGACGCGCTCCACACCTTCGCGGAGATGGAGCGGATCTGCCCCGAACCCTCCCTCTTCGACGTGATGGACGCGCTGCAGGCCCGCCTTTCCTTCCTCCGGCAATGGCAGACCTCCCTCGCAGACCGCCCCCTCCTCATCCTCCCCGTCTCCGCCGAGCCCCCCTTCCCGGACCAGCTCGACCAGACGGATTTCGCGCGCTGCTACGAGGCGATGCTGCCGCAATGCGGCCTGCCGCTGATGGGCGTCCCGGCCGCGAGCGTCTTCACCGGCTTCTGCGACATGGAGGCGGGCCGCGCCCCCGTCGGCGCCCAGCTCGTCGCGCCAAGGTTCCGCGAGGATATCCTCATCGCCGCGATGGCGGAGATCGAGGCGCGGGGGGAGAAGCCGGGAATCGCGGAGCCCTGAGGGGGGCGCTCCCTCCTCCCGTCTGCGACAGCAGGCCGAAGAGAGGGCAAGCGAAAGCGCAGCCGCCAATCTCTACCCCCCATTGCGCGCCGACAGCGCCCCAAGCGCCCGGCCGATTTGACCCGCGTCAAATCGGCCCGCAGTCGTCGCCCCCCGGCGACTGCGAGTCCGCAGCCGCCGCGACGACTACGGCCCGATTTCCGACCGACGCGGCGGCTCGGCGCCCCTCGGCCTCCGCAGGGGCTCCGGCCGAACGGCCCCTGCGGCTTTCCACCGGAAAGCCGCTGATCGGGGCCGTGGCGCGCAAACCCCGCGCCAGCCGCGAAATCCCGTGCTACCCTCGCCCTTATGATTGGAGACCGGGAAAAACCCCGCCGCCTCACCCTCCCGCCGGAGGAGGCGCTGCCGCGGATCGACGCGATCACCGTCAACGCCCGCGCCACATGGTTCGCCCTCCTCGGCCTCCTCGCCTTCGTCGGCGTCACCCTCCTCGGCGTGGAGGACATCGACTTCTTCGACGCGAGCCGGAGGACGGACCTGCCGCTCGTCGGCGTCTCCGTCCCCACCCTCACCTTCTTCTGGGTCGCCCCGGCGCTCACCGCCGCCATCTACGCGTATTTTCACTTCTACCTGATGAAATTGTGGGACGCCTTGGCCGAAGCCCCCGCGCAGGTGAAGGGCCGCCGCCTCGGCGACCTCGTCCATCCCTGGCTGGTGACGGATGCCGCCCTCTGGTTCCGCCGGCACGAGGGCGCGACGGCGGACCGCCCGCTCCGCATCGTCTCCGGCTTCACCGCGGGCGCCCTGAGCTGGGGCTTCGGCTGGGCCGTCCTCGGCTACGCCTGGTGGCGCTCCCACACCGCGCATCTCGAATGGATGAGCCTCTGGCTCCTCGCCCTCTTCGTCTTCTCCCTCTGGGTCGGCGTCTCCAGCCTCCACGCCGCATGGCGAAGGGTCGGGCATGGCGAGACGCGGGTGAGACACCAGGGCAAATGGCCCCGCCGCGCGGTGCTGGCGGCGGCGGTTCCGCTGGTGGTGGTCTCGTGGCTGCGGACGGAGGGGGGGCTCGAAAGTGCGGTGGCCCGGGTGGGAGACTGGGCGATCAAACGAGAGTTCGTGACCGAAGAGCAGTTCGTGGCGGCCTTTGCGGTCCAAGGACAGGGGCAAAAGCGCGAACGCCTCGCGGAGCGCTGGCGCGAGGTCGTGGCGGAGCCGAAGCAGTTCGCCGCGCGGTTCTACAACGACGGCGAAGACGACAATCAACGCGCGCATCTCCGCCGCCGAATGCTTGAGACCGGTCTTCTCTCCACCCCCTGGCTCTCTGATCGGCTTGAAGCGCTGCCTTCCGTGATCGCGCAGTATCTTTCACTGGCCCCCATAGACCTCTTTGAGGCGCGGATCGTGGAAAAGCCGGAAAGCTGGTTAGAATTCGAGACGGCTGAGGCGGACTTTCGCGCCGAATGGTGCAGGCGGCGGGAGCGCCCGGTCTCCGCCTGCATCGAACCGCCGGAAACGGAGGAGGGCGAGCCGGACACGGACATGCTGGCGGCGCGAAGAGCCGCTCGGGACGAATGGTGTTCGGACGGCAAGATCGCCGAAGATCGCTGCGAGGCCTTCTTTGCGCGGGAGGAAGAGGCCCTTCTCGCGGACTGGAAGCAGCATCGCAGCGAATACCGCTCCACCCTCGCCCGCCCTTCGCTGCAGGGGCGAGACCTGCGTGGCGCCAATCTTGCCGGCGCTTTTCTTACCGGCATCAATCTACAGCAGGCACGGATGGAGGGGGCAATTCTTTATTCGGTGCGGATGGAGGGGGCGAACCTCGCAGGGGCTCGGCTGGCGGGGGCAAACTTCCGCGGGGCGCGGCTTGAGGGGGCAATACTCGAAGCGGCGCGGATGGAGGGGGCGGAACTTGGCTACGCTCAGCTGGAGGGAGCGACGCTAAGCAAGGCGTGGATGATGGGCGCAGATCTTTACAAGGCTCGACTGGACGGGGCCGAACTCAGAAAGGCGCGGCTCGAGGGGGCGAAACTCGAAGCAGCGCAAATGGAGGGGGCGGACCTCGCTTGGGTGCGACTGGAAGGGGCGAACCTCAGAAACGCGCGAATGAATAGGGCGGTCCTCTACGGGGCGTGGATGCAGAAGGCTAACCTGGTTGGAACCCGCCTCGATCATGCGATCCTTAGTGGGGCGCAGATGGAAGGGGCATTCCTTAGAAGGGCGCAGATGGAAGGGGCGAACCTCACGCAAGCGAAGCTGGAGCGCGCCGACCTCCGAGAAGTAAACCTGAACTATGCCGACCTCAGGGGAGCGACTTTTGAAGATGCCGACCTCAAAGATGCGACGAATGCCGGCGCAAACGCCAGATCAGTAGATCTTACAAGAGCGATGTCTATGACCCAAGAAAGTGTCAATGCATTGTTCGGCGATCGCACCACCAGGCTCCCCATAGGCTATCGCCGCACCGACCTGATGGAGCGCGAACCCGACGGAAGCTCATTTGGCCCCGACCCCGACTACGAAGCCTGGCTCGCCGCCGGCGCCCCGCCCGGCAAGCCCCTCCCCTGACCGCCCCGCGCCCGGCCCGCCGCCTCGCGCATCCCCCCTCCCGCCTGCGGGAGGGGGCGAGGGAAAGGGGCGTGCCGCATGCGCCAAACCAGATCCATGAAAAATCATGGACCACCCGCATCCCTTTCCCCGCCGCGCCAGAGGCGATCCCCTCCCCCCGCCGGGGCGAGGGAGAGGGAGGGGGGCCGCCCGCCCCAAAACCCTCCCGAACCGCCCTTGAAACAATTCGATCACGACTTTTATCGTTCAAAATCAACGCCCCGATCCCGATTTCCATGGAAATCCCCCGAATCGAGCCCGAAAACCGCCCCCTCCCCCCGGGCGGAGGCGGGAGAGGGGCCGCCCGCCCGCACTCCCTCCCGCAAACCCTGAAACAATCCGATCACGACTTTTATCGCGTCAAATCAAAGCCCCGAGCCCGATAACCATGGTTATCCCCGGGAATCCGCCCCCTACTCCCCCTCCACCGTCACGAACGTCGCCAGTTCCGGCGCCGCCAGCCCGAGGCTCATGCCGCACATCACCCCCGGCACGAAGGCGGCGTCGTAGATCTCCATCACCGCCCCGTCGATCCGGAACCATTCCGCCACCGACCCGGTCGAAAGGTCGATGATCTGCGCCCCCGTCCAGGCCTCGCTGTCCGCCGCCTTCAGCTTCTCGTCGAGCGCCAGCCCCTCGAACCTTTTGTATCGCGGCCTTGACAGCCCCACGACCGCGAAGCCCCCGTGAAAGGATAGCCCCCGCACGAAGCCGGGGCAGAAGCAGATCGCCGTCTTCTCCCCCGTCTTCCGGTCCACCTCCATCAACTCCCCCGTGCCTGAATTGAGCACGAAGAGCCGCCCCTGATGCACCCGCGGCGAATGCGGCATGGAGAGGCCCGTCGCCACCACCTCCCCGCTCGCCACCTCCACGATCACCCCGCCATCCGCCCGCCTGTCCCGCCACCCGTCCACCGTGTCGGAGCGGGAGCAGGCGGTGACATAGGCGGGCGCCCCCGCCTCCATCGCCATGCCGTTCAGATGGCACCGGTCCTCCGCCACGAGGCGGGAGATGAAGGGCGGCCGCCAGACAGGCCGGAAGCTGTGCGTCTCGGAAAGCGTGGCGAGGCAGTTCCACTTCGTGACGACAAAGACGGGCCGCCCCTCCGCATCGAACCCCACGTCATGCGCATCCACCGCCCCGATGGGGGAGATGCGGCGCGGCACGAAGCAGGCGTCATAGATCTCGTTCACCCGCTGGTCGGGCGAAAGGGCGGAGACCATCTCGATGATCGCCCCCTGCGTGGCGAGCGCGATCCGCCTGCCCGCAACCGCGATCCCCATCGCCTGCTGGAACAACCGCTCGTCCACCAGCAGCCCGCCGCGCGGATTCCGCCCGATCAGGTAGAACTTGCCGGACTGGTAGGAAGAGAGCGCCAGCGAAACCCCCGCCTGCGCCAGCCAGCGCACGAGACCCGGCGACATCGAATAGGTGACCTGCTGCGGCGCGGCGATCCCCTGCCCCGCCGCCGGTTGCGGCTGCTCTTCGGCCATGATCCCCTCCGCTGCCTCTGCGCAAGGCTACGGCGCCGGCGCGGCGGCTTCAACGACGCCGAGGCCCGTGCTAGGCCGGCTGAAACGGAGGAGGCGGACATGAACGATCTTTCCGGGCGCATCGCGCTCGTCACCGGGGGCGGCACGGGGCTCGGGCGCTCGATCTCGCTGAAGCTGGCGGAGCGGGGGGCGACCGTGCTCGTCAACTATTCCCGCAGCGCGGCGGAGGCGGAGGAGACGGTCGCCGCCATCGCCGCTGCGGGCGCGCAGGGCCGCGCCGTGCAGGCCGACGTCTCCACGCCGGAGGGCGCGGCGGCGCTCCGCGCGGCCGTAGAGCCCTTCGGGCGGCTCGACATCCTCGCCTGCAACGCCGGGATCACGAAGCAGGCGCGGAACCACGCCGATCTCGACGCGCTCTCGAAGGAGGACTTTCTCGGCGTCTATGCAGTCAACGTCGTCGGCCCCTTCCTCGCCATGCAGGCGCTGAAGCCGCTCCTCCTCGCCGCCCATGAGGCGAGCGGGCGGGCGAGCGCGGTGGTGAACACCTCCTCCATCGCCGGGCTCTCCGGCATCGGCTCCTCCGTCGCCTACGCCGCGTCGAAGGGCGCGCTCAACACGATGACGATCAGCCTCGCCCGCGCGCTCGCCCCCGCGATCCGGGTCAACGCCGTCTGCCCCGGCTTCATCGGCACGCGCTGGTTCCGCGACGCGATGGATGAGGAGACCTATGCGGCGACGATCCGCTCCGTCGAGGCGCAGACGGCCCTCGCCGCCGCTTCCGGGC
>JAUHWJ010000188.1 GCA_030424705.1 Alphaproteobacteria bacterium
CGAGGCGGAGACGCGGGCGGCCGAGGCGCGCCGCCTGATGCAGGCGGAGGACGTCTCCTGGGCGGTCAGAACCTCCGCCGTCCGCTACGCCGAGATCGGCCGCGCGGTGGGCGACGCCGCCTGGCATCAGGATCTCGTGGTCCTGCCGAAGCCCTACGGAGCGGACGGGGACGAGACGCCGGAACTCGTTACCGAGGCGGCGCTGTTCGAATCGGTGACTCCGGTGCTCGTCGTCCCCACCGAGGCGGTGGAGCCCACGCCGCGGCGCATCATGGTCGCCTGGAACGGCTCGGCGCAGGCGATGCGGGCGGTGCGCGCGGCGCTCCCGCTGCTTGCGGCGGCGGAGGAAGTCGTCATCGCCGTGGTCGATCCCGGCCGGCACGAGGCGAACGAGGCCGATCCGGGCCGCGCGCTCGCCGTCATGCTCGCCCGCCACGGCGCCCACGCCGCGATCTCAGTTATGGCGGAGACCGGCCCCTCCGTCGCCCACATGCTCAATCGCGCGGCGCGGGAGGCTGGGATGGAGATGATCGTCATGGGCGCCTATGGCCACTCCCGCTTCCGCGAGCGGCTGCTCGGCGGCGCGACGCGGGACATGCTGAAGACGGCGGAAGTTCCCGTCCTGATGGCGCGCTGAGCGCCGCCCGGCGCCTCGCTTGACCCGGGCCCGCGCCTCCCCGATCCTGTCGGGGGGGCGAAGGAGACGGGATGCCGGCGATTGGGGCCACAGACGATGGGACGGGCGAGCAGTTCGTCGCCTGTCACGCCTGCGACGCGCTGCTCTTCGAGCCGCCGGAGGGCGTGCGCCGGGCGCGCTGCCCGCGCTGCGGCGCCGTCCTCACCACGGAGCGGGCGGGCTCGCTCGACGGGGTGATCGCCGCGGCGGTCTCCACCCTCATCCTGCTCGGCGCGGCGGTGGCGCTTCCCTTCATCTCAATCGACGCGGCCGGGCGGCACAGCGAGGCGTCGGTGCTGGACGCGGCGATCGCGGCCGGCGGGGAGGCGCGCGCGCTCACGCTCGCCGTCTTCGCCGCCATCGTCGCCCTGCCGGCGACGAGAGCGCTCGCGCTGATCTGGACTCTGGCGCCGCTCCGCCTCGGCCGCCCGCCGGCTCCGCTGGCGCGCGAGGCGTTCAGGCTCGCCGTGGAGCTCCGACCGTGGTCGATGATGGAGATCTTCGTCATCGGCGTCGTCGTCGCCCTTGTGAAGGTGGCGGGGATCGCGACTGTCGGCCTCGGCGCCGCCTTCTGGATCTTCGTCGCCCTCGCCGCCATCGCCTTCTACGAAGACGCTGCGCTATGCCGACGCACCGTCTGGCGGCTGATCGGATGAGCGCGGCGGTCCTGACTGCGGCGGCTGCGGGCCGGCTCGGTTGCCCGGTCTGCGGCCGGGCCGCGGCCGTCGCCTCGGCGGGCCGGCGCTGCGGCCGCTGCGGCGCGCGGCTCCCCGCGACGGGGCGGCGCCCGCTCGGCGCGGTCTGGGCCTGGCTCATCGCCGGCGTCGCGCTCTACATCCCGGCGAATCTCGAGCCGATGCTGGTGACGACGACCTTCGGCCGCGACAGCGCAAGCACCATTATCGGCGGCGCGCTTGAGCTTTTCGCGCTCGGCTCCTACGGGGTCGGCGTCATCGTCCTCGTCGCAAGCGTTCTCATCCCGGTGGCGAAGTTCCTCGCGATCGCCCGTCTCGCGGCCCACGCCTCCGGCCGCGCGCCGATGCGGCCGCATGGCGCACTGGCGCTCTACGAGGTCGTCGAGTTCATCGGCCGCTGGTCGATGATCGACGTGTTCGTGGTGGCCATTCTCGCCGCGCTGGTGCAGATGGGCTTTCTCGCCAGCCTCACGCCGGGGCCGGCGGCGGCCTTCTTCGCGCTTTCGGTCGCGGCGACGATGCTTTCGGCGCGGGCGTTCGACCCCCGGCTGATCTGGGACAGGGCGGGGGTGGAGCATGTCTGATCCCGGCCCGCTTCGTCCGCAAGTCGAGGACCGGCCCGTGCGCTCTTTCAGCCTCGTATGGCTCTTCCCGCTCGTCGCCGTCGCGGTGACGCTGGGGCTGCTCTGGCGGGACTATGCGGGCCGCGGCCCTGTGATCGAGGTTAGCTTCGAGACGGCCTCTGGCCTCGTAGCCGGGGAAACGCCGCTCCGCTACCGCAGTGTCGAGGTTGGGCGGGTCGAGGATCTGCGCTTCACCGCTGATCTCTCCCGCGTCGTCGCGGTGATCCGGCTCGACGCCGACGTCGCGCCCTTCGTTGACGAGAGCGCAACCTTTTGGGTTGTGCGTCCTGAGGTCTCGGCGCGTGGCGTCTCGGGGCTCGAGACGGTGATCTCCGGCTCCTACATCGAAGGCGCGTGGGATGCGACGCGCGGAGCCGCGCGCCGGGCCTTCGAGGGATTGGAGACGCCGCCCCTCACCCCGACCGACACGCCGGGCCGCCGCGTCGTGCTTCGCGCCGCGGATGGGGGAGCGCTGACGGTCGGCGCGCCGGTCTTCTATCGGCAGGTCGAGGTCGGGCGCGTCGAGTCCAAGCGATTGACGGCGGAGGGGGATGCGGTCGAGTTCGACATCTTCATCAATGCTCCGAACGACCGCCGGCTGACGCCGGAGACCCGTTTCTGGATCGTTTCCGGTTTCGAACTGAGCTTCGGGGCCGACGGCGCGCGTGCGCGCATCGGCTCGCTCTCCGCCCTCCTCCAGGGCGGCGTCGCCTTTGAAGACTTCTCTCGCGGCACGGCCGGGGAGGTGGAGACGGGCCATCTTTTCGACATCTACGCCTCTGCGGCCGACGCGAGGACCCGCGCGCTCGAGGTTGACCCCGGCGCGCAGCTCGTTCTCGACGTTTATTTCGGGGCCTCCGTCCGCGGGCTCAGCGTGGGCGCGCCAGTGGAATACGAAGGCATCCGCGTCGGCCGCGTCGTCGAGATCGCCGCGGAGATCGACCCGGGCACGGGACGCTTCGCTACGCGCACGGAGATCGCCATCGCGCCCTCGCTGCTTGGTCTCGAGCGGGGCGATGTCGCGGGCGCGGAGGCCTTCGTCGACGCCGCGGCGGCCAACGGGCTGCGCGCGCAGCTCGCCCAGGGCAGCTTCATCACCGGGGCCCTGATCGTGCAGCTCATCCCGACGGAGAGGCCCTCTTCCGAGGGGCTCTTGAGGCGGGATGACGGGCGCCCCCCCATCCTGCCTTCTATCCCTTCCAATCTGGACGAGTTCGCCGGCTCGGTGCAGGGAGCGTTGAACCGCATCGAACAGCTCCCGATCGAGGCGCTGTTCGACAACGCCGTCGCCCTGCTCGACAACGTCAACCGGATCGTCGGGTCAGAGGCGGCGCGGGCGACGCCGGAGCGGGCGCTCGCCGCGCTGAACGCTGCGACCGCGCTCCTCTCCTCGCCCGAACTCGCCGAGATTCCAGCGGAGACGGCGGCGCTCCTAGCCGCGCTCAATACCCTCGCCGCCGGGCCGGAGATGATCGCCGCGCGGGACGATCTCGCCGCCACGCTCGCCAGCGCCCGCGCGATCACCGCCGCGCTCGAAGCCTCGCCGCTCCCCGCCGATGCGGCCGCCGCGGCGGCGGCGCTCCGCGCGCTGCTGGAGGACCCGGCGCTGAACGGGCTTCCCGCTTCAGCCGCCGCGCTCCTTGACGATCCAGGCCTCCGCGCCGCGCCCGGCGAGTTCTCTTCCCTGCTGGCCTCGCTTCGCGCCATCCTGGACGACCCCGCCCTTCGCGCCGCTCCCGGCGAGGCGAACGCCGCGCTCGCCTCGCTCCGGGCGCTTCTTGAGCGGCTGGAGGCGGAGGACGCCGCGGGGCAGGTCGCCGCCGCCGCCGCCGCTGCTCGCGCGCTTCTCGCCGATCCCGCGCTCGCGCGACTTCCTTCCGAAAGCGCCGCCGCCGCCGCCGCGCTGCGCGCCCGGCTGGAGGACCCGGCGTTGGCCGGGCTCGCCGCCTCTCTTGCCGCGCTGCTTGACGATCCGGGCCTCCGCGCTGCGCCCGGCGCGCTCGCCGCCGCGCTCGCCTCCGCGCAGGCGCTGCTCGACGATCCCACCCTCCGCACGGCGACGGAAGAGGCGGCGCGGACGCTCGCCGCCGCGCGCGAGGTGCTGGAGCGCTTGGCGGAGGAGGATGCCGCTGGCGAGGTCGCCGCCGCAGCCGCCGCCGCCCGCACGCTTCTCGAAGACCCGAGCCTCACCCGTCTCGCAGGCGAATCGGCCGAGGCCGCCGCCGCGCTCCGCGCCGTCCTCGCGGCGCCGGGGGCCGAGGCGCTGCCGGAGGCGGCGACGGCGGCGCTCTCCTCCTCCGCCGCCTTCCTCGACCGGCTGAGGGAAGAGGACCTGGCGGGAACGGCCGCGGAGGCGCTCGCGAGCCTGCGGGAGGCGACGGGCGCCGTCGCCCGCGCGGCGGAGGGAACGCCGGCGCTCGTCGCCCGGCTCACACAGCTTTCGGCGCGGGCGGATGCGATCCTCTCCGCCGTCGATGTCGGCTCGGAACTGAACTACGAAACTGTCGCCGCCATCCGCGAGATCCGGGACGCCGCCCGCGCGATCACCGATCTCGCTACGCTGGTGCAGCGCCAGCCAAACGCCCTCATCCTCGGGAAATGACGATGCGCCCCGCCTTCCTCGGCCTCCTTCTCCTCGCCGCCTGCGCCGCCGCGCCGCCCGCGCCGCGGCTCTATCTTCTCGAGGCGCCGCAAGCGGCCCCGGTCTCGCCGGAGGGCGGGGCGGAGGCGGTCGGCGTCCGGGAGATTTCGCTGCCGCTTTATGCGCGCCGCCTCCAGATCGCGGCGGAGGACGGGGCGGGCGCCGTCTCCGCCTCCGAGGATCATCTCTGGGCGGAGGAGCCAGCGCGCGCCGCGACCCGCCTCATCGCCCGCCGCCTCGCGACGCTGCGCGGCGGCCCGGTCTATGCCGATCCCTGGCCGCAGGGCGCGGCGCCCGCGATCATCCTCTCGCTCGAGGCCGACCGTCTCCTTGGCGCAATGGGCGGCGAGGCGCGGCTCGAAGGGCAGATGAGCATGTCCTGCGCCGCCGCGCGCGACCGCATCGCGACGCGCCCGTTCGCGCTCCGCGCCCCGGCGCCCGGGGCCGATCACGCCGGGCTCGTCGCCGCCTACGGGGCCGTTCTCGCCGCCCTTGCGGAAGAAGCCGCGGCCGCGCTCGAAACCTTCGGACCCTGCCCGCGCTGAATACAGGCGGAGATCGCGCCGAAGAGCGCCTCCCCCTGGATCGGCTTGGCGACATGCGCGTCAAAGCCGCGGGCGAGATATTCCTCGACCTGATGCGTCATCGCATTGGCGGTGACGG
>JAUHWJ010000189.1 GCA_030424705.1 Alphaproteobacteria bacterium
CGCCGCCCTCCGCGCCTCGCCCCGCGCCTTCATCTCCCGCCGGGCGATATACCATGCCGAGCCGACGATCACCGCCGATCCGATCACGATGAAGGCGTCCACCGGCTCCCCGAAGAAGACGGCGCCCACGATGGTCGCCCAGACGATCTGGAGGAAGGTCACCGGCTGCGTCACCGTGATCGGCGCGCATTGATAGGCCTTGGTCAGCGTCCAGTGCCCCGTCGTCGCGAAGGCCGCGACGAGGGAGAGCCAGAGAAACTCCTCCATCGTCGGGCTCTTCCACTGGGAGATCGCAAAGGGCAGGAGCGTCAGCGTGCAGCCGAGCGAAAGCATGGCGACGATCTCCGTCGGCCGCGCCCGGTCCGTCAGCAGCTTGGCGAAGATGAAGGAGACGGCGAAGAGCGGCGCGGCGAGGATCTGCGCCAGCTGGCCGGCCCCGATCTCCTGAAAGCCCGGCCTCAGGATGATCGCCACCCCCGCCAGCCCGACGAGGATCGCGATGATCCGCCGCGCCCTCAGCCGCTCCCCGAGGAAGAGGGCGGCGAGGATCGTCACGAAGATCGGCGAGGTGTAGCCCAGCGCCGTCACCTCCGCGACCGGAATGCGCGCCATCGCGAAGAACCAGAGGATGACGGCGAGTCCGTGGATGAAACCCCGCCCGCCATAGAGCATCCATGTCGTCCGGTCCGGCGGGCGGCGAAGGATGCCGATGAGGGCGGGCGCGACGAAGAGAAGCCCCATCGCATAGCGGATGAAAGCGCCGACGGGCGCAGGCAGGTCCGAGCCGATATGGCGCACGATCCCCGTCATCACGACGAAGAGCAGCCCCGTCACCAGCATCCAGCCGACTCCGGCGGCGACGTTCTCCGCCCGCGCCGGCGCCGCGGGGGGCGTCTCCGTCTCGACCGCCATCTGCGCCTTTCGATTTCCTTGTCCGGAACACTAGCGGCGCGGCGCGCGCGGCGCCATGGTCGGGCCGGCATGGGAGGGCTGCGCATGACGCATGACTATACGGGGCCGGAACTCTGCGCGCTGAGCGCAGTGGAGGCGGTGGGGCTGCTGGAGCGGGGCGAGGTTTCGCCCAGCGAGATGATCGAAGCCGCGATGGCGCGGATCGAGGCTGTGGAGCCGAAGATCAACGCCATGCCGACGACCTGCGCGGAGCGGGCGAAGGCGATGGCGTCGAAGCTGGAGCGGGGGGGCGAGGCGACATGGCTCGCCGGGCTCCCCATCGCGATCAAGGATCTCTCGCCGGTCGCCGGCGTCCGCACCACCTGGGGCACGAAGGCCTTCGCGGATTTCGTGCCGGAGGAAAGCGACCCGCTGGTGGAGATGATGGAGCGGCGCGGCGGCGTCGTCATCGGCAAGACCAACACGCCGGAAATGGGCGCGGGGGCCAACACCTTCAACGACGTCTTTGGGCGCACCCGGAACCCCTGGAACGTGAGGCTCAACCCCGGCGGCTCCTCGGGCGGCGCGGCGGCGGCCTTGGCGACGGGGGAAGTCTGGCTCGCGCATGGGTCGGACATGGGCGGAAGCCTCCGCACCCCGGCGGCCTATTGCGGCGTCGTCGGGCTGCGGCCGACGCCGGGGCGTTGCGGGGGCGGGGGGAAGGACAACGCTTTTTCCGGCCTCGGCCTCTCAGGCCCGATGGCGCGGAATGTGGAGGATTGCGCGCTCTTCCTCGACGCGATGGCGGGGAGCGAGCCGCGCCAGCCGCTGACCTTCGACGCGCCGGCGGAGAGCTTCCTTAGCCAGGTCCGCCGCGCCGGGCCGCCGAAGCGCGTCGCCTTCTCGGCCGATTTCGGGGGCTTCGGCCCCGTGACGAAGGAGGTGCGGGACCTGATGGCGGCGGCGATGCGACGGCTCGAAGGGCTCGGGACAGTGGTGGAGGAGCGGGACCCGAATGTGGAGGGCCTGCTCGAGACCAACATGGCGCTCCGCGGCCTTTCCTTCGCCATCGGGCCGGGCTCCCTGCCGGAAGAGGTGCGGCGGCATTTCAAGAAGACCCTGCAGGACAACTGCGCCTTCGGCGAGGCGCTGACCCTGCCCGAGATCGTGAAGGCGGAGCGGCATCGCTCCGCCATGGTGCTGGAGATGGAGCGGCTGACCCGCGGCTTCGACGCGCTGGCCTGCCCGGTCGTCGGCCTCGGGCCGCTCGACTCCGAGGTCGAGTTCCCGACCGAGGTGGATGGCGCGCCGACCCCCCATTACATGGACTGGCTCCGTTTCTCCCACCTCGCCTCGACCCTCGGCCTGCCTGCGATGTCCGTCCCCATCGGCTTCACGGCGAGCGGGGCCCCGATGGGCATCCAGCTCATCGGGCGGCACCGGGACGAGGCGGGAATCCTCGCCGTCGCCAAGGCGATCGAGAGCGTGACCGAGGGCTTCGGGAGGCCGATCGACCCGCGGTGAGCGGGGGCTGCTCACAGTGAGCAGGGGGGTCATGTATCTGACGTGAAACGGTAATCGGAAAAACGGCTCCGTGAGCGCGTGGGTGCGAAAACCCTCCCTCCTCTCCTCCCTCCCCGGGGGAGGGAGGAAGCGGCGGCGGGGCTGGTTGCGCGCCTCTCTGATGGCGGAACGGAGGAGCGGCTGGAGGTCCGCCCATCCGTGGCTCGGGTGGGTGCACACAGTGTGCAAGGGATCTATGTATCGGAAAGATAGAGGTAATCGGAAATAGGGCTCCGTCTTTCGATTGGCCCCGGACCCGATCCGGGGCCCCGATAGGTGGAGCGCCCCTGCCTGCGAAGCCCCGGATCAGGGCCGGGGCCGGAGGATGGTCCGTTTCAGGTCGGGTGGGTGGGGCGGACGAGGTCGCGAAGGCGGTCGTGGAGCGGCGTTTTCGCGCCCAACGGCTTGCGCATGAAGACGAAGCTCAGCCAGTTCTCGCGCCAGCCGCCCAGTTCATCGACCGGAACATGATCCATCCTGTTCCTGAAATGCCCGCGAATATCCATCCGGCGAAAATGGGAGTTGAAGCCGCTCTCCAGCGTCTCCAGCCCTTCGAAGAGCGAGGCGAGCGCCTGCGGCGAGAAGCGCCAATAGTCGATCGGAACCGGGTGATAACGCCACGCCCAGGGCGCCGAGACGAACAGCCGCCCGCCGGGCTTTAGAATCCGTACGATCTCCGACGCGGCGAGCCAAGGCTTGTCGATATGTTCGAAGCAGTTGTTGGAATAGACAAAATCGACTGTACCGCTCCGGATCGGGATTCGCTTGGTCGCGTCGCACTGTATCGTTGGAATGGACCCGTCGCCCGCATCCAGATCGAGATTGAAATAACGGGATGCGGGAAAGACCGCGCCGATGTTCTTTCCGACCGATCCGCCGATCTCGATGATCAGGGAGCGCGGTTTCGGCCGCCCGCCGTGTCGGCGGAGATAGCGGCGGGCCTGCTGCTGGTGATCGGCGAACTGGACGGCGCAGAGTGACGGATTGTCGGTAATCGGGCGGGGTTCCGTGGCGAAATTCATGGGGCGCTCTCTCTTCGATCCTCGCCGGACCTGACGCGCGGACCGTAGCGCCGCGCCAGAAAGTGAGAAAGGCGAAATTCCGTCTTCACCCCCTCGCCAGCAGCGTCTCTCTCAGCAGCGCCACCATCCTGCGGTGCGGCGCGCGCCTCCGGTTGCGGAGGTGGACCGCAGCATAGACCGACTGCTCGATGACCGGCGCGCGGCGGACGAGGCGGGCGACCCCCGATGCCGCCATCGCCGCGGCCATCTCCGCCGGGAGATAGGCGGCGCCGCCGAGGGCGGCGAGCATGCCGGCGATCACGGTGCTCTGGCCCGCCGAGAGCCGCGCGGCGGAGAGCGTGGGGTGGAGCGCGGCGTGGGCGCGGGCGAAGGCGGGGGAGACGTTGGAGAGGATGTAGCGGTCGGGCTCCACGGCCTCCAGCGCCTCCTCGCCTGTCGTCACCATGCGATAGGGCGCCTCGCCCAGCGTTTCGAAATGGAGGTCGGGATGCGGCCGCGGGGTGAAGAGCACGGCGAGGTCGAGCCCGCCGGAGATGAGGTCCGCGCACATCTGCTGCGAGAAATCCGCCTCGACATAGACCGAAGCGTCCGGGAGCGCGGCGCGGAGGGCGGTGACCCATTCGCCGACCCGCGCCGCCGCAAGGTCATGCTGCACGCCGATGCGGAGGGTGAGGGAGGCCGCCTCCGCCTCCCGCGCCGCGTTCGTCGCCTCAGTCCAGGCGCGGCGGAGGGCGCGGGCGTGGGGCTCGAACCTGAGTCCGGCGATCGTCGGCTCCGTGCCCGAACGGGAGCGGGTGAAGAGCCGCCGCTCCAGCCGCGCCTCCAGCGCGCGGATCCGGGCGGAGACGGTGGATTGCGTGACCGAGAGCCGCTCCGCCGTGCGGTTGAAGCTGCGCGTCTCCCAGAGGTCGAGGAAGGTTTCCACCAGTTCGATCTGCATAGATAACCCCTGATCGGCCTTCCCGATCAATAGAGGCCGGCATGAGCGATTGAAAGCCCCGCGCGGCGGGCGCAATGCTGCGGAAACGGCGGAGGCATTCGGCATGGCGGACGGGACGGAGACGGCGCGCGTCGTCATCATCGGCGGCGGGGCGGTGGGCGTCTCCGCGCTCTATCATCTGGCGAAGGCGGGGTGGCGTGATTGCCTGCTGCTGGAGAAGAACGAGCTGACGGCGGGCTCCACCTGGCATGCGGCGGGGAACGTGCCGACCTTCTCGACCTCCTGGTCGATCATGAACATGCAGCGTTATTCGACGACGCTCTATCGCGATCTCGGGCGGATCGCGGACTATCCGATGAACTATCATGTGACGGGCTCGATCCGCCTCGCCCATTCCCGCCAGCGGATGCAGGAATTCGCGCGGGCGAAGGGGATGGGGGAGTATCAGGGCATGGCGCTCTCCCTCCTCGGGCCGGAGGAGATCAAGGCGCTCTACCCGTTCATCGAGACGCATGACGTGATGGGCGCGCTGCATGACCCGGCGGACGGGGACATCGACCCGGCGCAGCTGACGCAGGCGCTCGCTCGCGCGGCGCGGAATCTCGGCGCGCGGATCGAGCGGTTCCGGCCGGCGACGGGGGTGAGCCGGCGGGGCGATGAGTGGATCGTCCATACCGAAAAGGGCGACATCGCCTGCGAGATCGTGGTGAACGCGGCCGGCTATTATGCGCAGCGCGTCGGCGAGTGGTTCCGGCCCTATGGCGGGCGGCGCGTGCCGATGATGGTGATGAGCCACCAATATCTCGTCTTCGACGAGGTCCCGGAGGTGAAGGCATGGTCCGAGGCGGCGGGGAAGAAGCTGCCGCTGCT
>JAUHWJ010000190.1 GCA_030424705.1 Alphaproteobacteria bacterium
CAGGCCCCGCCGGGCTTCGGCCGCCCGTGTCGGAGGAGGCGACGAGTTCGTCGAGTTCCGCCTGGCTGAGGCCCTGGCCCGCGCTCTTCTCGTTCATGGATGGCTCCTGTCGGATGCGCGCCCGCTTTTGCCGCCGCGGGTCATTGCTTCGCCGGGCCCCGCAAGGCCCGGCGCTTCGTCAGGCGAGGCTCACATCCAGCCGCGCTCCTTGTAGTACTTCTCCGCGCCCGGATGCAGCGGCGCGGAAAGGCCGCCGGAGATCATCTCCGCCTCGCTGAGGTTCGCGAAGGCCGGGTGCAGGCCCTTGAACCGCTCGAAATTCTCGAAGACGGCCTTCACGACCGTGTAGACCACGTCGTCCGCCACGTCCGCGGAGGTGACGAAGGTCGCCTTCACGCCGAAGGTCTCCACATCCGCATCCGTGCCCGCATACATCCCGCCGGGGATCGTCGCCTTGGCGTAGAACGGGTTGTCCGCGACGAGCTTGTCGATGCCGGCGCCGGTGACGGGGATGAGCTTCGCCTCGACGGTGGAGGTCGCCTCCTGGATCGAGCCGTTCGGATGGCCGACCGTGTAGATGATCGCATCCACCTTGTTGTCGCCGAGCGCGGCGGACTGTTCCGCAGGCTTCAGCTCGGAAGCGAGGGAAAAGTCGTCCATCGACCAGCCGAGCGCCTCCAGCACCACCTCCATCGTCGCCCGCTGGCCGGAGCCCGGGTTGCCGACATTGACGCGCTTGCCCTTCAGGTCGTCGAAGGTCGAGACGCCGCTATCCGCCCGCGCCACCACCGTGAAGGGCTCCGGATGGACGGAGAAGACGGCGCGGAGCTTGTCGAACTTGTTGTCGCCCGAGAAATCCTTGGAGCCGTTATAGGCGTGGAACTGCCAGTCGGACTGGGCGACGCCCATGTCCATGTCCCCGGCCTTGATCGCGTTGATGTTGGCGATGGAGCCGCCGGTGGAGGGGGCGGTGCATTTCAGGTTGTGCTCCGCCGTGCCGCGGTTCACGAGCCGGCAGATCGACTGCCCGACGACATAGTAGACGCCGGTCTGCCCGCCCGTCCCGATGGTGATGAACCGCTCCTGCGCAAGCGCGCCGCCCGTTGCGAAAGTCAGCGCCGTCGCTGCGGCCGCGGTCAGATTCATGAGCTTCATAGGCTTCTCCCGTTATCGGTTTCTTGGGTTATCGCCCGCCCCGGGAGCCGGGGCGTGACGCAAATTCTTAACAAAAGCCTAGGCCGATGCGCCGGAAGACGCAACCGCCGGGCGAATCCGGCTCAGATCGCCGCGTCAATCGCCCCGGCGAGCCGGTCGACGAGCATGTCGATCTCGTCCTCGGAAATGATGAAGGGCGGCGCGAGCAGCACATGGTCGCCCATCCGCCCGTCGATGGTCCCCGCCATTGGATAGCAGATTAGCCCCGCCTCGAAGGCCGCGGCCTTCACCTTCGCGGCGACCTTCCGCGCGGGGTCGAAGGGCGCCTTCGTCTCCCGGTCCGCCACCAGCTCCACCCCGCGGAAGAGCCCGCGGCCCCGGAGATCGCCGACATGCGGATGCTGCCCGAGCCGCGCCTCGAGCCGCGCGGCCAGCGCCTCCCCCATCGCGGCGGAGCGGGCGACGAGCCCGCGCGCCTTCAGCGCCCTCACCACCGCGAGCCCCGCCGCCGTCGCCGCCGGATGGCCGATATAGGTGTGCCCGTGCTGGAAGAAGCCGGAGCCGCCCTCGATCGCCTCATAGATCGCGCCGGAGCAGAGCATGGCGCCGATCGGCTGATACCCCGCGCCGAGCCCCTTCGCGATGCAGAGGATGTCGGGCGTCACCCCATCCTGCTCGC
The DNA here is from genome assembly GCA_030424705.1 of Alphaproteobacteria bacterium. Classification (GTDB taxonomy): domain Bacteria; phylum Pseudomonadota; class Alphaproteobacteria; order Rhodobacterales; family Rhodobacteraceae; genus Pikeienuella. The sequence goes on from JAUHWJ010000190.1 coordinate 1,835, forward strand.
AGGCGAAGAGCGAGCCTGTGCGCCCCATCCCGCACATCACCTCGTCGAGGATGAGGAGCACCCCGTAGCGGTCGCAAATCTCCCTTATGCGGCGGAAATAGCCGGGAACGGCGGGCACCGCCCCCGCCGTCGCGCCCACCACGGGCTCCGCCATGAAGGCCATCACCGTTTCCGGCCCGAGCCGGAGGATCTCCGCCTCCAGCGCGTCCGCGGCGCGGCGGCCGTATTCCTCCGCGCTCTCGTCGTCCCGCCGCAGGCGGTATTCATAGCAGGGCTCGATATGGGAGACGTCGAGGAGCAGCGGCCCGAACTGCGCCCGCCGCCACTCGTTCCCCCCGGCGGAAAGCGCGCCGATCGTGTTGCCGTGATAGCTCTGCTTCCGGGCGATGAGCCGCCCGCGCTGCGGCTGCCCGGTCTCCACGAAATACTGCCGCGCGAGCTTGATCGCCGCCTCCGTCGCCTCCGACCCGCCGGAGACGAAATAGACCCGGTCGAGCCCCGCCGGCGCCTCCGCGATCAGAAGGTCCGCCAGCGCCTCAGCCGGCTCCGAGGTGAAGAAGCCGGTATGCGCGAAGGCCAGCCGGTCCAGCTGGTCCTTGATCGCCTCGATCACCTCCCGGTCCCCGTGCCCGAGGCAGGAGACGGCGGCCCCGCCCGACCCGTCGAGATAGCGCTTGCCCGCCGCGTCGATCAGCCAGCACCCCTCACCGCCCACGGCGACGGGCGGGGCGGATTTCGTGTGGCGCGGAAAGACATGGGACATGGCGCGTTCCTCCTCGGCCCAGCCTGGCCGCGAGTTCCCGGAAGGGCTTTCGCCCTGACGAAAGGCGAGAGGCCGCCCGGCGCGAAGTGTGGTCCTGATCGGTTGAACCCGTCAAGCGGGGGGGGCAGAGTGGCGTTGCGGGCTACGGATGGCGGGTAGGAGGGGGCCTTGGGCCCATTCCCGCAGGAGCATCTGGATGGACCGGAGCCGGGTGGTCGCGGAAAGCCGGATGGCATTCAAGCGGTCCGGGTGCGACGGCGTGCTGCCGTATTTCGCGGTGGAGATGGCGGAGGGGTTGCGGTGAGGGGGAACGTCGGTTTCTTCTTGAAACATGAGACTCTTCCCGTATCGTATGTTTATATCAAAGTGGGGTGAAGAACGTGGACTTTGGCCAGAAAGTGAAAGACCTTGCAGCTCGCTCGAAGCATGCAAGCAAACATGCTTTGACCGAGGAAGCCACCAAGACCGCCGTAGTCTTGCCGTTTATTCAGGCGCTTGGCTACGATGTATTTAATCTTGAGGAAGTTGTTCCCGAGTTTATTGCGGATGTGGGCATTAAAAAGGGCGAAAAAATTGATTTCGCCATCAATATCGATGGAAAGCCCGCGATACTTATTGAGGTAAAGCCGATAAACATGCCGCTCGGGACAGCTCAATACAGCCAATTGTTTCGCTACTTTTCCACGGTAGAGGCGCGGCTAGCGGTTCTTATTAATGGGCGCGAAGTCTGGTTCTTTTCTGATATGGACGAGAAGAATAGAATGGACAAAAAGCCGTTCTTCGTTTTTGACCTACAGAACTACGACGATAGGCATGTTTCAGAATTGGCGCGCTTTCAAAAGAGTGTTTTCGATATTGAAAACATCATCGAGGCTGCATCAAACCTAAAGTATGTAAAGGCTGCCGCAGCGGAGTTCTCCAAACAGCTTGCGGCGCCTGACGATGAGTTTGTGAGATTCATTGGCCGACAAATATACAACGGATCGATGACCAAAGGAGCGGTAGAAATGCTGCGTCCTGCGATTCAGGCTGCATTGGATGAAGTTATACGGAACCGCATCCAAGAACGGCTTAACGTTACCTTTGGGAAAGATTCTACTGTTCCGGAAAGTGTAGATAAACCCGCAGCACCTGAGACAAGTGAGACGGATATCGTCACCACCGACGACGAATTGCAAGCATTCATGATTGTGCGCGCAATTGGAGCTAAAATTGTGCCCACGGGCAGGATTACTATGCGGGATGCGCGCTCGTATTGCAGTATTTTTGTTGATGACAATAACCGCAAGCCAGTATGTCGGCTATATTTCAATTCCAAGAACTCAAGATCAATTGGTATATTTAGCTCTGACAAGACTGAAACTAAGTTTCAGATCAATGATTTGTCTGAGATTTTTCAACATGCAGAAGCGATAGAGGCCGCGGTAGCGACGTACGCGTAGTTAGCGATCGAGAGAAGCACTTGGGTGCCCCTCACCCAAGCCGCCCCTAATATCCACCACCCCGACCCAACCGGCGCCCTCCCGCCCGCCAGCCAGCGCCTGCGTCGGCGCCGCTCGCCCACCGGCTTCCCCAGCCGCCAATCCCCGGCGGCGAGCGCCTCCGGCGCAAACCCCTCCGCCGCCGGCCCGGCCGGGTCCGACGCGTCGAAGATCGGGCCGGAGGGCGGGTCGCGCAGCGCCCGCACGCCGCACACGCTATTTTCGATTGCGTCAACATTACAAACACTTAACCCCCCTGCACACTGTGTGCACACACCCCGCGCCCGCCCCCGTCTTGCCCCCCGGCCCGCCCGGCCCCATCTCCCGCGCATGAGACACGCCCTGATCCTTCTCGCCGCCCTCCTCCCCCTCCCGGCCGCCGCCGAGACCTTCGAGACCTCGGCTGGCCCGGTCGAAGTCACGGAGGCCGTGCCCGGCCTCGACCAGCCCTGGGGCTTCGCCTTCCTCCCGGATTTCCCCGAAACCGGGGCGATCCTGATCACGGAGAAGCCGGGCGCCCTCAGGCTCTGGGAGAACGGCCGCCTCTCCCCCCCGCTCGAAGGCGGGCCGGAGGTGCGGGACAGCGGGCAGGGCGGGCTGCTGGACGTGGCGCTGGCCCCCAACTTCGCGGAGAGCGGCGTGATCTTCCTCTCCTATGCCGGGGCGGACGGCGTCTTTTCCGGCCGCACCGAAGTCGCCCGCGCCCGCCTCGTCCGCGGGCCGGAGCCGCGGCTGGAGGATCTGACCGTGATCTTCCGCATGGAGCCCTCCGGCGCCGGCGGCCGCCATTTCGGCTCCCGCATCGTGCCGATGCCGGACGGCTCCCTCTTCGTCACGCTCGGGGACCGGGGCGACGACGATCAGGCGCAGAACCTCGCCGCCCATCACGGCTCCGTCCTCCGCATCATGGCGGACGGTTCGCCCTTCCCCGGCAACCCCTTCCTCGGGCGGGAGGATGCGCAGCCCGAAATCTGGTCCTACGGCCACCGCAACCCGCAGGGCGCCGCGCTTGATGAAGAGGGCAGGCTCTGGACGGTCGAGCACGGCGCCCGCGGCGGAGACGAGGTGAACCGGCCCGAGGCGGGGGTGAACCACGGCTGGCCCGTCATCTCCTATGGCCGGCAATATTCCGGCGGCAAGATCGGCGAGGGAACGGCGAAGGAGGGCATGGCGCAGCCCGTCTTCTA
>JAUHWJ010000191.1 GCA_030424705.1 Alphaproteobacteria bacterium
TGACGCGGGACTGGCGGGACGAGAACGCTTACGATTTTTTCGACCGGCTCGACCTCTCGGGTCTCGCCTGGGAATGCCTGCGCCGCAACAGCCGCTACAGGAGGGAGTACCCCCTGCTGAGACGGGGGCTCGCCTCCCCGGCCAGCTGGGGGTTGCGATTTCCCTGTTGATCCGGAACTGGCGGCGCCCGGCGCGCCGGTGTTCTGGACGCCGAAGGCGGCGCCCGCCGTGGTGACGCTGCTCGCGCCGGTTGCGGACCCGGACTGCGACTCTGTCACGCTCGATCCGGACGGTGTCGATCTCCGCCGCGAGGCCGACGGCCTGCTCTTCCTTCGTTTGAAGACCGGCGAGCTGCTGGCCCTCCGTCCCGCCGATCTCCACAAAACTGTCGGCGTTCTCTTACCGCTGGACGATCGCTGGCCGGCGCGACGCGCGAACGCCGCGCGGCTCCGGGCGCGTCTGATGGGTCTTCGGGCCCCGCCCGATCCGCTGACCCTGCTACAGCGCCGCCGCATCGCCAGGGCGCTCCGGGCGCTTGACGGGCGCGAGGCGGAAGCCGTCCTCCGCGCCATCGCCGAGCAACTCTATGGCGAGGCCCGTGTCGGCGCCGAGCCCTGGAAGACGAGCCCGCTGAAGGCGCAAGTCGTCCGCCTGATCGCGCACGGACGGCGCCTGACGGAGGAGGGTTACCGCGCCCTTCTTTTCGGCCGGCGTCCGACGGGGCGCCGCCGGCGCGACGACTGACCGCTCGGGCGAGGGCCGATCCGTCGCCCTCGAACGCCCCGCGCCGGGGGGTGACGATTTCCGGGATCGATCTTCGTCATCCCTCCTCCGCCCCGAACCTCGCTTCACTCGCCTCCCATAGCCCGGCGCATTTCCGCGACGGGCCCGAGCACCCGGAGGCCCTTCGCCATGCCCGATCCGAATCAGTCCCTGCCGCCACGCTATCTCCGCACGCCCGAGGCGGCGCGCTTTCTCGGCCTTTCAGGCCGCACGCTAGAGAAGCACCGGACCTATGGCACCGGTCCGCGCTATTCGAAGATCGGCGGGCGTGTCGTCTATGCGCTCGAAGACCTGCAGGCCTGGGTCATACGGGGCGGCAAGACCTCGACCTCGGACGAAAGCGGCGAGACCCTGCCGCCCGCCAAGCGCCATGCCGCCCTCGCGCCCGCTTATATGCGCACACGGCGCTGACGCGATGCGCACGACGGTCGATCTCACCTGGGACGAGGGACGCGTCGAGCGCTGGATCCGCTTCGGCCGGATCGCGGAGGAGGCGATCCTGACGCGCACGGAGAGGCGCGTCTCCTTTGATCCCGGCGCGATCTTCGCGCTGGTCCGCTGGGCGTCGAACGCCTATGGCACGGTCGAGAGCCGGATCGACATCCTGCGCGCGGTCGAGGCGGGCGCGCCCTGCGCGACCGTGCCCTTCGTGACCCCTGGCGGCGAGATCCTGTTGCGGCTCTCCGGCTGGCCCAAGGTCGAGGCGGCGCTCGCCGCCATCGAGCGGGTGGAGAGCTGCGGCGTCGCGCCCGAAGACGCATGCCCTGATCATTGGCGCCATGTCCACAACCGGCTGATCGCCGGCCTGACGCACCGCCTCTATGCGCCGGCCCGGCACGCCGCCTGGCTAAAGCGCCGCGGTATAGCTCCATGACCCGAGCCTCTCTCCTTCTTCTCGGCGCTGGCCTCGCCATCGTGTTGATCGCCGCCTCGCTGCAAGACCGGGCGCCGCGGTTTCTCTGGAACGCCTCCGCCAGCCTGCCGATCGGGCTCTATGCCCTGACGCCGCCAGAGGCGCTCGCCGTCGGCGATCTGGTCGCCGTGCGGCTGCCGCCGGAGCGCGCCGACTGGGCTGCGTCGCGCGGCTATCTCGGCCGTCAGGCGCTCCTTCTGAAGCGCATAGCGGCGCTGCGGGGCGCCGTGGTTTGCCGGTCTATCGGATCAATTCTGATCGATGGAGTTGCGGTCGCCGAGGCGGCTGTCGCTGACAGAAGCGAACGGCCAATGCCTGTTTGGCGGGGCTGCCGACGGCTGGGAGTGGGACAAGCGTTCCTCTTGGTGGCCGAGACGCCGGACAGCCTCGACGGACGCTATCTCGGCCCAACGGCCGTCTCCGCCATCGTCGCCCGGGCGCGCCCGATCTGGGCGCGGGGAGGTTGAGGCGATGTCGGTTCAGACGCAGCTGACCCGCCGCGCCGCTGTCGTCGGAGCTGCAGCGGCGTTGCTCGCAATCGTTGCGATCTCTGCGCCCCGACCGACCGCCGGGCAACCAGCGCAAGCGCGCCCGCTCGCCGCCGCCGCGCCGGAGATCGAGCGCCATATCGCCGACGTAGCGGAGCGGTTCGACCTGCCGTCGCACTGGATCCGCGCTGTCATCTCGGTCGAAAGCGCCGGCGATCCGCGGGCGGTCAGCCGCGCCGGCGCCATGGGGCTGATGCAGGTCATGCCCGACACCTGGGGCGAGCTCCGCGCCGCCCACGGGCTCGGCGACGATCCTTTCGATCCGCGCGACAACATCCTCGCGGGCGCGGCGTACTTGCGGGAGATGCTCGGCCAGTTCGGCTCCCGGGGCTTCCTCGCCGCCTACAATGCAGGGCCGGGGCGCTACGCCGAGCATCTCGCAACGGGGCGCCCCTTGCCGCGGGAGACCCGCGAATATCTGGCCGTTCTGGAGCCGATGATCGACGAGGATGCTGCGGTTCCGCCGCCGCCGCTCGCCCTCTCCGACGCGCCCGACTGGAGAGACGCGCCGCTCTTCGTCGCGGCGTCGGACGCTCACGGCGCAGGCGCCGAAGACCCTCCCGGGAGTGCGCGGGAACCGGCTCAATCCGCGCTCTTCGCGCTGCTCCAGACCCGGAGAGCGCCATGAGACCCCCGCGCGCAACCTGGCGTGTTCTGGCCTGCGATGTCGCAGGTTCGGCAGGCCGGGCAGGATCGGCGCAGGCCCAACGGGAAGGATCGCAAGATAAAAGCGCCGCCGCAGGCGGGCCGCATGCTGTTGTTCTTTCGGCGAGTTTTACGCGGCGCCCACAGTGCCGATGCGGCATCCTGGCACCCAAGTCTCTGACAAAAAGCGGCTTTCGGCGCGGCGCTGCTACCCGTGCGGAGGCGGGGGCATGACGGGCGGCGACGACGATCTCCGCATCCGGCCCGGGCGCATCCGCGACGGCGGCCCCTCGCCCCGCCGGGCGACCCGCTTCGTCGCCGAGGTGATGCGCGCGGCCCGGAAGGAGGGGCTTGCCGGCCGCCGCTTCGGCGCAGCGGGCCGGGCCAAAGGGACAGGCGGACGCGGCCGCTTCGCCCGCAGCGCCGCGGGCCTCTCCCGCGCCGGCCGCCGCGTGCTCGTCAAGGCCCGGATCGTCCGGCATGGCGGCGCGAAGCTCAGGTCCGCCCCGCTCGCCCGGCACGTCCTCTATCTGCAGCGCGACGGGGTCGGCCGGGACGGACGGAACGCCGATCTCTTCGGGCGCGAGGGTGACGTCGTCGATGGACGCGCCTTCGCCGAGACCTGCCAAGAAGACCGGCATCACTTCCGCTTCATCGTCTCGCCTGAAGACGCTCACCGGCTCGGAGATCTCCGCGCCTTCACCCGCGACCTGATGGCCCGGGCCGAGCGCGACCTCGGCACGCGGCTCGGCTGGGCGGCGGTCGAGCACTGGAACACCGACCACCCGCATGTCCACGTTCTCGTCCGGGGCAAGGCCGAGGATGGGCGCGATCTCGTCATCGCGCGCGACTACATCGCACACGGGCTGCGCGCTCGGGCCGAGGACCTCGTCGGTCTCGAACTCGGCCCCCGCAGCACGCGCGAGATCGCCTCTGATCTGGAGCGCCAGGTCGCCGCCGAGCGCTGGACCGATCTCGACCGCTCCCTGCGCGCGCTGGCCGACGATCACGCCGGCGTCGTCGATCTCCGCCGAGGGGCGCCCAAGCCGCGCGACCCCGAGCTCCGTCGCCTGATGATCGGCCGCGCCCAGAAGTTGGAGCGTCTGGGGCTGGCTACGCCGGTCCTGCCCGCTGTCTGGGAGCTGAAGCCCGGAGCCGAGGCGACGCTCCGCGACCTCGCCCTCCGCGGCGACATCATCCGGACGATGCACCGGGCCATGGCGGGCGGCCCGGAACGCGCCGCCTCCGACTTCGTGATCGAGGGCGTGCCCGCCGCGCTGATCCTCGGGCGCCTCGTCGCGCGCGGGCTCTTGGACGATCATCACGGGGTCGCCTATGCGATCATCGACGGGGTCGACGGGCGGGTCCATCACCTGCGCTTCCCCGACATCGAGGCGACCGGCGACACCGCCCCGGGCGGCGTCGTCGAGACCCGGCCATGGACGCCGAAGGCGGGCGGGCGCGCCCGGCTGGCGCTGGTCGGCCGGTCCGACCTCGATCTCGCCGCCCAGATCGAAGCCGAGGGCGCAACCTGGATCGACCGCATCCGGCTCGCCCGCGACCCGGCTCCGCTGAGCGGCTCGGGCTTTGGCGCGGAAGTGCGTGACGCGCTCGACCGGCGCGCCGAGCGGCTCGTCGCCGAAGGCTTGGCGCAGCGACAGGGCCGGCGGGTGGTCTTCGCTTCTGACCTCCTCGCCACCTTGCGCGCCCGCGAGTTCGAGACGGCCGCCGCCCGCCTTTCCGCCGAGACCGGCCTGCCGCGACACCGGTCGCGGGAGGGCGATCTGATTGAGGGAACCTTTCGTCGCCGCCTCGACCTCGCCTCGGGCCGCTTCGCCATGATCGAGGGCTTCGGTCCGGAGGGCGGGCTCGGGTTCTCCCTCGTCCCATGGACGCCGCAGCTCGACCGGCGCCTTGGCCGCTCGGTGACCGGAACGGTCGGCTCCGGCGGCGGCGTCGACTGGGCCCTCGGCCGAAGCCGCGGCCTCGCGCTCTGACTGAAAGGACCGCCGATGCATCGTCCCGCCGCCTCGCCCGCCACCGCGATCCTCTGGGGCCAGATCGTGATCGTCAGTCTGGTGGTGCTCGTCTTCCTTCAGGCCGCCACGCAATGGACGGCCTTCCGCCTCGGCCATCAGGCGGCGCTCGGCGCGCCGATGGCCGAACTCTTCGGCTGGCCGGTCTACTGCCCCTGGGATCTCTTCCTCTGGTGGTACTGGTACGACGCCTACGCCCCGGCGATCTTCGTCGAGGGCGCCGTGATCGCCGCCTCGGGCGGGATCGCCGCGATCCTCGTCGCCATCCTCCTCTCGGTTCTCCGCGCCCGCGAGGCGAGCGACGTCACCACCTACGGCTCGGCCCGCTGGGCGACGCC
>JAUHWJ010000192.1 GCA_030424705.1 Alphaproteobacteria bacterium
ATCCCCGCTGAAGCACGATTTCCCGATGCTGGACGGCGCGATGCGCCTCGCCCGCCGCGGCCAGCCGGTGATCGTCACGCCCTTCACCCTCGCCGGGGCGATGGCGCCGGTGACGCTGGCGGGGGCGACCGTGCTCTCCGTCGCCGAATGCCTCGCCGCCGTCGCGCTCCTCGAATGGATCGCGCCGGGGCTCCCCGTCGTGATGGGCACCTTCACCTCGAATGTGGACATGAAGTCCGGCGCCCCCGCCTTCGGCACCCCGGAATATTCGCGCGCGACGCAGATGGCCGGGCAGATGGCGCGGTTCTACGGCCTGCCGCTCCGCGCCTCCAACGCCTGCGCCGCCAACGCGCCGGACGGGCAGGCGATGTGGGAGAGCGCGAATTCGCTTTGGGCCTGCGTCACCGCGCAGGCCAACATCGTCTATCACGGCGCGGGCTGGCTCGAAGGCGGGCTCATCGCCTCCTACGAGAAGTTCGTGATGGATTGCGAGCTGATCCAGCAGATGGCCCACTACATGAAGGGCGTCTCCGCGATGGAGGCCGATCTCGCGCTGGAGGCGATCCGGGAAGTCGATTCGAGCGGCCATTTCTTCGGCTGCCAGCACACGCAGGAACGCTACGAGACGGTCTTCTACACGCCCTTCCTCTCCGACTGGCGGAATTTCGAGGCGTGGACGGAGGCGGGCGCCATCGAGACGCCGCAGCGCGCCAATCGCATCTGGAAGGACATCCTCGCAGAGTTCACGCCCCCGCCGATGGACGAGGCGATCCGCGAGGAGCTCGCATCCTTCGTCGCGCGCCGGAAGAGCGAGGGCGGCGCGCCGACCGATTTCTGAGCCTCAGCCCCGGCTCCGCCGCCGGTTGAGGAAGACCAGCCCGCCGAGCGCGGTCAGCAGCAGCGGCAGCGCCTCCGGCGTCGGCACCGCCGCCGTGACGCCCTGCGACGACGGCGCGGCCGCGAGCCTGAGCGCGAGCGGGCCGAAGAGCCCGACATTGTCCACCTTGGGGCCGACATTGTCGTTCCCGGTCGTGGCGAGGGAGATCGTCACGAACTGGTCCAGCGCCTGAAAGACGGTCGAGAAGGTCACGAAGCCGTGCTTCTCCGCGCCGGGGAGGTAGAGTTCGCCCTCGAAGCTGCCGACGCTGTAGAAGATCGTCTCGGCCCGCGAATGAGACCGCGCGTAATCGAACGAGAATTCATAGAGCGCGCCGAGCACCAGCTCGAACGTCTCCTTCGTCTCGATCTTGCCGGAAAGCCGGCTGCTGCCGTCGAGATCGATATAGTAGCCGTTGCCGGTCCACCAGTCGTAATGGCCGCCGCCGCCGATGACGTCGATGGAGCCTTCGGTCACGATCCAGTGCGCGAGCCCCGAATTGTGTTGATATGCGTCATCCTCGAAATCGTCGAAGAAGACGACGCTGGACGCATGAGCAGCCCCCACAGCCGCCGATGCGCCGAGCGCAGCCGCCAAAGCGACCGCGCGAAAGAGCGCTTTCATTGTGAAACCCCACAAGACCACAACGCGCGGCCACATCCGCGCACCGACAGAACTTGTCTCAAGATCTTGACAAATTCAAGGCGTCGGGGTTGACGCCTTGCTCCGTGGCGCCTGCGATGTGATCAAACCGACACAACCATGCCGCGCAGGGGGAGTCGCAGGGGCGGCGTCAGCGGGGCTGGTCGTCCTCGTCGTCCTCCCCGCCCTTCGGCAGGTTGAAGAGGCTCTCCGCGTCCACCAGCGTGCTCCGGCCCCCCTCCTCCTCCTCGCGCTCGTCGCCGAGGATGGAGAAATTCTCGAGCCCGCCGAAGCTCTTCTGCGGGCGGGAGGGTTCGACATGGGCGTGAAGGCTCGCCTCGGTGGACATGAGGACCTTCTTCTCCTCGTCCGTCATCGTCTCGCCTTCGACCTTGGCCTTGCGCGCGGTCGCGCGCTTCACCGCAGCGTCGAGCTCCACCTGCTTGCAGAGGCCAAGGGCGACCGGATCGACCGGGCGGATGTTCGGCATGTTCCAGTGCGACTTCTCGCGCACGGAAAGAATCGTCGGCTTCGTCGTGCCGACAAGCTTGGCGATCTGGCTGTCCGCCAGTTCCGGGTGATAGCGCACGAGCCAGGCGATGGCCGCCGGCCGGTCCTGCCGCTTCGAGAGCGGGGTGTAGCGGGGAACCTTCCGCTTCTGCTCGGGCGCGAGGGTCTTCTTCATGAGCTTCAGCCGCGCTTTCGGGTCCGCCTCGCAGCGCGCAATCTCTTCCTTCGTCAGCTGCCCGCGGGCGACCGGATCGAGCCCCTTGATGCCGATGGCCACTTCCCCGTCGGCGATGCCGGCGATCTCCAGCTCGTGCATGCCCGTGAAGTCCGCGATCTGCGGGAAGGTCAGCGCGGTGTTGTCCACGAGCCAGACGGCGGTCGCTTTCGGCAGGAGCGGAAGGTCGGTCATGGTCGGTCTCCTCAGGGCATGGCTCTCCGCGGTCCGAAAACCGGCGCCGGAGCGTTAGTCGGTGTTCGAGGGGAGATTGGCGGGTATATAGACCCGATGAACCGGCGAATAAAGATGCTTCTCGACATGCGGCGACTCGCCTTTCTCCTGCTTATCCTCCCCTTCGCGGCGGCGCGGGCCGAGGATCGCGCGGGCGAATTCGACTATTACGTCCTCGCCCTCTCCTGGAACGCCTCGTGGTGCGCGCGGGAGGGCGATGCGCGCGACGCGGACCAGTGCGACCCACGTCATGACTACGGCTTCACCGTCCACGGCCTCTGGCCGCAATACGAACGCGGGTGGCCCGCCGATTGCCGTACGCGGGAGCGGGACCCGTCTCGCCGCGAGACGGCGGAGATGACGCCGATCATGGGCTCCTCCGGCCTCGCCGCCTATCAGTGGCGCAAGCACGGCCGCTGCACCGGCCTCTCCGCGACGGAGTATTTCGACGCGACCCGCCGCGCCTGGGGCGCCGTGACCCGCCCGGACATCTTCCGCCGCCTCCCCCGCGACATGGAGATCGCGCCCGCCGTAGTGGAGGAGGCCTTCCTCGAAGCGAACCCGGATATGGAGCGGAACGGCGTGACCGTAACCTGCCGGGACGGCTTCATCCAGGAAGTCCGCATCTGCCTGACAAAGGCCCTCGAACCCCGCGCCTGCGCGCCCGACACGCGGCGGGATTGCCGGGCGGTCTCGCTGATGCCGCAGATGCGGTAAGGCGAGGCAGGCCGCCATCTCACGGGAACTTGCGCCTCCCGCTCGCGCCCGCCCTGCCCCCCCGATTGATTTCCCGCCTCCTTCGGCGAATATCGGAGCCAAGAAACGGGAGGAGCGACCATGGCCGGCAGCGCATACGACGTCGGGCTCGAACGCCGCGAGGCGAATCACCAGCCGCTCTCGCCCATCCCCTTCCTCGCCCGCGCCGCGCTGGTGCACCCGGAAAAGACGGCGATCATCCACGGCCCGCTGCGGCGATCTTACGCCGAGTTCTACGCCCGCGCCCGCCGCCTCGCCTCCGCCCTCGCGGCAAGGGGCGTGGGCAAGAACGACACCGTCGCCGCCCTCCTCCTCAACACCCCCGCGATGCTGGAGGCGCATTACGGGGTTCCGATGGCCGGCGCCGTCCTCAACACCATCAACACGCGGCTCGACGCCGCGGGGATCGCCTTCATCCTCGACCATGGCGAGGCGAAGGTCCTGCTGGTGGACAGCGAACTCAGCCCCCTCGCCGCGGAGGCGCTGAAGATCGCGAAGGCGAGGCCCCTCCTCGTCGAATACGCCGACCCGGAAAGCGGCGTTCCCGCCTCCCTCGGCGCCGAGGATTACGAGGCCTTCGTCGCCTCCGGCGACCCCGATTTCCAGCCTGTCACGCCCGGCGACGAATGGGACGCCATCGCCCTCAACTACACCTCCGGCACGACGGGGGACCCGAAGGGCGTCGTCTATCACCACCGCGGCGCAGCGCTCCTCGCCCTCTCGAACGCGCTGCACGGCCGGATGGGGGCGGACAGCGTCTATCTCTGGACGCTGCCGATGTTCCACTGCAACGGCTGGTGCTTCCCCTGGACCCTCTCCGCCGCGATGGGCACCCATGTCTGCCTCCGCGCCGTCCGCGCGAAGGCGATGTTCGACGCCATCGCGGACCATCGGGTGACCCATCTCTGCGGCGCGCCCATCGTGATGCAGACCCTCCTCAACGCGCCCGATGCGGAGAAGCGGGACTTTCCCCACCGCGTCAGCTTCCTCACCGCCGCCGCCCCGCCGCCCGAGGCGGTGCTGGCCGCGATGGGCGGCGCCGGCTTCGACGTGACGCATCTCTACGGCCTTACCGAAACCTACGGCCCCGCGGCAACGTCGTGATGAAGGGCTATCTCAAGAACCCGAAGGCGACGGAAAAGGAATTCGCCGGCGGCTGGTTCCATTCCGGCGATCTCGGCGTCCTGCACCCGGACGGCTACATCCAGCTGAAGGACCGGTCGAAGGACATCATCATCTCCGGGGGCGAGAACATCTCCTCCATCGAGGTCGAGGACGCGCTCTTCAAGCATCCCGCCGTCGCCGCCTGCGCCGTCGTGGCGCGGCCCGACGAGAAATGGGGCGAGACGCCCTGCGCCTTCGTCGAGCTGAAGCCGGGCAAGGAGGCGACGGAGGCGGAGCTCATCGCCTTCGTCCGCGAGCGGCTGGCGCATTACAAGGCGCCGCGCACCGTGGTCTTCGCCGAACTGCCGAAGACCTCCACGGGCAAGATCCAGAAATTCGAGCTGAGGAAGAAGGCCGCCGCGCTCTGACCCGCCCTTGCCCCGCGCCCCCCGCTGCAATAGCTCACGTCCCGCATCTGAGGAGGGCGCGTGATGGCGGAAAGCGGCGGAAAGCGGGATCTGTTCGGCGGGGATGATCCTTTCGCCCTCGCCCGCGCCTGGCTGGCGGAGGCGGAAGCCTCGGAGCCGAACGACCCGAACGCCATCGCGCTGGCGACGGCGGACGCCTCGGGCCTCCCCAATGTCCGCATGGTCCTCCTGAAGGAGATCGAGACGAGCCAGACGAAAGGCGGCTTCGTCTTCTACACCAACCATGAGGGCGCGAAGGGCCGCGAGCTCGCCGCAAACCCGCAGGCGGCCCTCGTGGCGCACTGGAAGTCGCTCCGCCGTCAGGTCCGCATCCGCGGCCCGGTGGAGCGGGTGGAGGACGCGCAGGCGGACGCCTATTACAATTCCCGCGCCTATCAGAGCCGGATCGGCGCCTGGGCCTCGAAACAGTCCCGCCCCCTCCGCTCCCGCGCCGCGC